>CALLXZ010000175.1 GCA_937875605.1 uncultured Moheibacter sp. | reverse complement strand
GTCGGAGCACATCCTACGGCTTTGATCGGCGAATTACCGAAAGGCGTTCCCAATAACTTAGTTCCTTTTGTAACCCAAACGGCTGCCGGAATGCGTGAATTCTTATCGGTTTTCGGAAATGATTATCCCACGCGTGACGGAACAGCAATTCGCGATTACATCTATGTTTGTGATTTGGCGGATGCGCACGTTCGTGCTTTGACCCGATTGATTGAAAAGAAAAATAAATCCGGAATGGAATTTTTCAATTTAGGAACCGGTGTAGGTTCTACCGTTTTGGAAGTGATAAAATCCTTTGAAAAAGTCAATGATTTGAAATTGAATTATAAATTGGTAGACAGAAGAGCCGGCGATATCGTAGAAGCTTTTGCGGACAATAGTTTAGCCGAAAAAGAATTGGGTTGGAAGCCGGAAACATCATTGGATGAATCCATGCGAACGGCTTGGGAATGGCAGAAGGGATTGGGAAATTGAATTTGAGAGTAGAAGTGATTTAGAATTGATTAATCGTAATTTCGAATTTCGTAAAGCAAACATTAATTCGTAAATTTGAAACTTCGTATGGAAGTAATCATCAAAGAAGACGGGAGAGTACAAAAACCGGAATGGTTGCGGGTAAAATTACCGACAGGTAAAAAACACCGTGAACTTCGTGGTTTGGTCGATAAATACAAACTCAACACCATTTGCCAAAGCGGAAGTTGTCCCAATATGGGCGAATGCTGGGGAGAAGGAACCGCCACCTTTATGATCCTGGGTAATATCTGTACACGTTCTTGCGGATTCTGTGGTGTGAAAACCGGTCGTCCGGAACAAGTCGACTGGGAGGAGCCGGAAAAAGTAGCCCGATCCATCAAATTGATGAAAATCAAACATGCTGTTTTGACTTCGGTTGACCGTGATGATTTAAAAGATATGGGATCGATTATTTGGGCAGAAACCATCGGTGCTGTACGTCGAATTAGTCCCGGAACGACGATGGAAACATTGATTCCCGACTTTCAGGGAAATACTAAAATCATCGATCGGGTTCTCGAAGCTGCGCCGGAAGTGATTTCGCACAACATGGAAACGGTAAAACGTCTTACCCGCGAAGTGAGAATCCAAGCAAAATACGAACGTAGTCTGGAAGTGCTTCGCTATCTGAAAGAGCAAGGTCAACCCCGAACCAAAACGGGTATGATGTTGGGTTTAGGCGAAAAGGAAGACGAAGTTTTTGAAACCATTCAGGACATAGCTGATGCAAAAGTGGACATCATTACACTAGGGCAATATCTTCAACCTACCAAAAAACATCTTCCCGTAAAATCCTTTATCACACCGGAACAATTCAAAGCGTATGAGGTTTTTGCAAAGGATTTAGGATTTCGTCACGTAGAAAGCGGTCCTTTGGTTCGTTCTTCTTATCACGCCGAAAAACATATTCTTTAATCTTGCTGGAAGAAGCACTTCGACAAGCTCAGTGTGATAGTTGGATTTTTTTTAATTCTAACTTCTAAATTTAAGTATGAAAGCGCACCTCATAACCATTGGAGATGAAATTCTGATTGGACAGATCATTGATTCAAATTCGGCTTACATCGCAAAAAAGCTAAACGAAATTGGTTTGGAAGTAGAAGAAATTCTATCCATTCCGGACGATAAAGACTTTATTAGGAACACCTTACATTACTCGTTAAATAAAGCGGACGTAGTTATCACAACCGGAGGTCTCGGACCCACCAAAGATGATGTGACAAAAAATGCATTATGTGAATTTTTGGAAACGGAATTAGTGGTGGACGAAATGATTTTGGCAGAATTGGAAGATCGTTATCAGAAATTAAATCGACCGATGAATGATTTGAATCGCGCGCAGGCTTTGGTCCCAAAAGGTTCGATTGCTTTGAAAAATCCACTCGGAACCGCCCCCGGACTTTTAACCGAAACAAATGGAAAATTACTTTTTAATTTACAAGGAGTTCCATTTGAAATGAAAAATTTGATAAATACTGAAGTGATTCCAAGACTCCAACAAAAATTTGATTTTCCATTTGTTGTACACAGATTTTTGTCGGTTTCGGATTATCCTGAGAGTGATTTGGCGATTGCGTTATCAGATTGGGAAGGGAATTTGCCTGCGGATTTTCATTTCGCCTATTTGCCCGAACGAAGTAAAGTCAAACTTCGGATTTCAGTCAAAGGAAATAATAAAAGTGAATTGGACAAAAGAATTCAATTGGAAGTGGATAAATTAATTCCCATCATCGGTTCCCGTTTAGATTCCACCACAAACGATTTAGTTCAACAAATTTTAGGTGAAAAATTAAAAGAATTAGGCATGAGTATCGCAACCGCAGAAAGCTGTACCGGTGGAGCGATTGCGCAAATGTTGACCAATGTTCCAGGGAGTTCAAATTATTTCATGGGTTCAGTAGTTTCGTATGCAACTGAAGCAAAAGAAAATGTTTTAAACGTTTCAAATGAATTAATTGAAAAATATACCGTTGTGAGCAAAGAAGTCGCGTTGGCTATGGCAAGGGGCGTTCGGGAATTATTAAAAACACAGATTGCAGTTTCCACTACTGGGGTTGCAGGTCCTGCAAAAGGAGAAGATGGAAAAGAAGTAGGAACGGTTTGGATAGCGGTAACAGATGGCAAAAATACGATGGCAAAAATGTACTTTTTCCCTTATTTGGAGCGGGAAGACTTTATCCAACAGGTTTCAAAATTGGCATTGCAAAATGCATTGCAATTTCTGAATCAATTTCATTAATCAATTAGCATTTACAAGGTTTACGGCTTCTGCGTTCGATGTCCCGATTTTGAAGCGGATAAATTTTGAAACCAATGTAAAAATCGGCACCGTGCAATTTTCCATGTGGAACGATAAATGGCAAGGCATTTTCACTTCCGATGATCAGCGGACCATACCGTATAAATGCTCCTACTTGAAAGTTTTCATATTCGTAAGCAGAAATAGATGCTCCATACGCAACTTTGTTTTTACTAACGATGTAAGAAGCATTTATGATATTGCTTCGTTTCAGGCTATTCTCAAAAATTGGAAACCGTTGGATGATATCTAAATTGATAAATTGATTTTCGCCGATATTTTTACTTGCATTGATATGAAGACTGGTCGGAAGTCCGATTTTGAATTCGTTTGAACGTAAAGATTCCTCCGAGTTCCCATAAATTTCATTGCTGATGATTTGAGCGTATTGTTCTGGTGATTCAAAATCAATTTCTTCTAAATTGGAATTATTGGTGTATTGAAAATTTTCTCCAACAAATTCATGGACAAATCCATCAAACCGAATTACACCTACATCCAAAAGATTGGCACTTACCTTTAAATCATAATCATCGTCACTTCCTCCATAATTCACAAAAGCCAAACCTACATCCATTCCAAATCCTTTTCCGATTGATTGATATTCGTAAGCATCGGTCTCGAAATTATAACTGGTTGCATAACCAACTTCGACATCAAAATCGGATACAAACAAATTCTTTTGTGAGGCCAATGATCCATCTTCTAATGTTATTTCTTCATTTTCCCTACGCATAAGAGCATTATCTCTGTTTTTTAAATAAAAAGCATCATTTCCCATCAGGTATTTAAAATTGGCACCTACAATCCATAAATATTCAGAATTGGGAAGAATTTCAGTTGCAAGGTTTAATCCTAATTCTGTCCAATTCATAAAATTGGCTTCAAAAGGGCTTAAATCATAGAGTACGGGTTCTTCTATGTCCTGATTGGTATATTGCATATAATTGTCAACTTCAATTATAGAAGTTTGGGTGCGGAGTTTGGAAAAGAGACCGATGGAAAAATCTTTTTCTGCAACTGTTAAATTGAGGGAGAAAGAAGGACCCATAAGTTCATTATTGAAATGGTAACCGGTAACTTGATTGTTAAAATAGTCCCAGACTTGTTTTGTGTTTTCGCCTGTAATATTGTTGGAAGGATCAGCTTCTTTAATTCCGCCGCTTGTTAATCCAAACAGGCTGGATTTGGAGATATAACCGTATTGGTTTTGAATAAATATGTTTTCGGAAAAAAGGTGTACATCAAATTGATTGGGATTTATATAGCTCTGTGTAGGTGAAATGCCTACTGCACTGATTCCACTAAATCTGTCGTTGCTGAAGATGTAGGGATCTTGCGACCGGAGGAAATTAAATTGTACTAAAAATACAATTAAAATATAAAAAACACGAAAAACCAACTGAATGCCTTTTTAATAAAAACGCAATAAAACATGATTTATTTCATATTAAATTTCGGATGTGTTTTAACGAAAAATGCCCGGATAGCCCGGGCATTTTTATTTTGGATTGTGTTTTTATTTTTTGTTTTAGAAGGTGTAACCTACGCCTAATGAAATGACAGAGTTTTTAGCATCATAATCTTTAGCAATATCAGTTAAGCCAAGACCATAACGAATACCAAAGTTTAATCCGTTTTCCATTTCATAACCAGCACCGATGTTTACGCCGAAATCAACTGTTTCAACATCTCTTAAATAAACTTCATCAAAGTCATAATCACCTTCTATAATGTCAGCTCCAGAACCATCTACTTTAACTTTTGAAGCAACATTAAAACCAACTTGTGGACCAAATTCAAAATTTAATCCATCATAAGCGTACCACTTTACCATCAAAGGAATGTTAATGTAACTCAAGTGAGTTTTTGTGTCAATACTACTTCCCAATTCATTAAATTCATACTTGGTTCCCTGAAGAGAGAAGAGTAATTCGGGTTGAAACGCAAATTGTTCAGCAAAACGGATGTTTGCATAACCACCGACATTAAATCCGATTTTTGAATCTGAATCATCAAAATCATCGCCAACTATATTGGTTAGCTGAGCACCTGTTTTTACACCAAATTTCACTTGTGCGTCTGCACTGTTCATTCCTAAAACCGCAATTGCGGCAATTAAAAACATTTTTTTCATTTGTTTAATTTTTAGTTTTAAATAAGGTTGATTGAAATGGTTGATTTAATAATTAAATTCCTCTACCGATTTCAAAATCCCTTTTTAAGGTTTCATTTTGGCATTTTACAAAATCAATGCCAAAAAGGGAACTATGAAAAAACAACCATAAAAAAAGCCATCCGATAAGATGGCTTTGGTGCTTTTATGAAATTTAAAAAATTAATCAAAATCCTGAAAAGTACCGACTTTTGCACGTTGTACATTTAAGGCAGCGCGTGTTTTTATTTCATTGCCATTTCCAACTACAAATGCAACGATGTGCAGGTTATTTGCGTTTGTGACGTTCGCCGGAAGTGAGAACGTTTGTTCCCAATTCCATACAGTTCCCTGTGAAATCTGATTTTGAGGAATGTCATCTCCGTAAATATCCGTATAGGTTTTTAATAATATATGCTCTTGCGGATGATTTGGAATTGGATGTGGCATATTAGCATAATTAAAATTAGGATCGCAGCTTACAGTTGTAGATCCGCTAAAATAATTATATTGATTATACGTTAATCCGTCTTCAATTAAATAAACAATTAATTTGGCATTTGAAATATCAGAGCTAGCAAATCCAACTTTAACATTCATTGAAAGACTATTTCCGGAAAGCGAAGAGTCAATTGACAATCCTAAAAGTGCATTCTGATTCAGATAAGGATCTATTTGATTTTGGAAAAATGAAAAATTATTAGGACAGGGTGTTGCGTCTTTATCTTGATCGATTTTATGAATTCTGTTAATTTGACCTGCAGGGGCTCCTCCTGTGTCATAATATGAAGAACTCATCATTTGGATAGCATGTTCATAAAGCCAAGGATCTACAGGAGTACCAGGCGTGTGGATTGCTACGGGAATAATATTTTCACTATAGTTGGTGAAATATTGTATAATAGTCATCATCCTAGGACACCAACCACACCATGTTCCGGTGTAATCTTCAATCAATACTTTCTGGGTATATTCAGATGGTGTAGTTTCTACTGAGGCAAACGTTTTAGTAGCCGTTGTATTGCCATTAAAAGTGGCATACACTTCATTGGATTCATTTGCAACAGTTGGGGTAAAAGTGTTTCCGGAGATTGGAGTTCCATTGACGTGGAATACAGCTTGAGAAGTAACGTCTCCTGCTATGCTCGACGACACTTGAAAACTAACAGGCGTCCCTCTCGGAACAGAGCTTTGACTAATTGTTAACTCAAGAAGTTCATCACTAGCATCCTCTTCCGTTCCACAACTAACGAGTAGCAAGGACGAGAAAAATACCAAAAAGAACATTCGAGTTAGATTAATTGATTTTTTCATATGTGTGTAATTATTTTTTGCTAATTTAGCTCAATTAACACACATTTAAAAAATATGACTAAAAAATTTCTATCGATTTTGGCATTTAGTATGCTTTTTTCGTATGCCTATTCGCAAGATGCGTCATTCCCGGATATGGCAATTCCGGACCTAAAAGGAAATAAAATTGATTTGAAGGCACTTTCAAATGATGGTAAACCTGTTGTGATTGCTTTTTGGGCGACTTGGTGTGGTCCATGTATGCTTGAATTAAATGCGATCAATGATAAGATTGATGACTGGCGGTCTGAAACGGAATTTTCTTTTTTTGCAATTTCATTGGATGATTCAAAGACAGTAGGAAGGGTTCAGCCCATGGTTAATGGGAAAGGATGGGACTTTGATATTTTATTGGATACCAACAATGAGTTAAAGAGACAGTTGAACTTTTCTACACCCCCTTTCACAGTTATCGTAAAAGATGGTAATATAGTTTACAAACATCTCGGTTATCAACCAGGAGCGGAAGATAATCTTTATGAAAAAATCAAAGAATTTTCTAATTAATAATCTATCTACTTTAGTATTTTAGATTGTATTTATACATTTAAAACAATAATTTACACATGAAACAAATTTATGTTTTGCTGATTGCTATTGCTTTTTCGGGAATATCAGAAGCCCAAATAGATATTGGAGGAGGAACTTTTTCCGGAGGAATTGAATCAACGTCTCAATGGTACCAAGAGGATGAAGATTTAGGATTTGAACAGCCTAATGATCCTTTTCGTTCCAATAACTATATACGATTAGATTATAATTATGGGAAGTTTTCAGCTGGTTTACAGTATGAGGCCTACTTGCCAAACGCCTTGTTAGGATATTCCGAAAGATTTAATGATAATAAAATTGCCACATACTATGTGAATTACAAAGGAGAGCAATTGGATATTACAGCGGGAAATTTTTACGATCAGTTTGGAAATGGATTAATATTTAGAAGCTGGGAAGATCGTCAGATAGGAATTAATAATTCAATGCGAGGAGTTAAAGTTGCTTATACACCTAACGATTTTACAACGATAAAAGGAGTTATAGGGGATATGAGATTAGGATTTGAGACGACTTCTGGAACAGTTGGAGGAGTAGATGTAGAAACGAATTTGGTTCGTTTATTTGATAAAGATAATTATAAAAATGCTGTTACAGCTGGATTTAGTTATGTCGGACAATATGAAAATTACACCGGACCTTTTGAGAATTTTCCTCAGACGACTAGTAATTATTCTGCAAGATTGGGATATTCCGGCAGCTCAGGATTTTATG
>CALLXZ010000174.1 GCA_937875605.1 uncultured Moheibacter sp. | reverse complement strand
CCATGTGGGAAAACGCAGATTGGTATCTCAATCAGCCTCTTAATTTGTCGCGAACACTCTCTACTTATGTCTATTGGGAAGACGTTCCCGGCCTTATTCAAAGTGTCGAGATTGAAAGTGGTTCGCAAAAAGAAAATTCTAAAATCGTCGTAAAAGTGAATCCTAAAAAAGGAATGGGAAATGCACTTGTTTCTCTTCATTTGGGAAATAATGGAAACGCTGATGATCCGATTGTTTGGAGCTGGCACGTATGGGTGACAGATGACCCTTCCTCCGGTGTTTCCTATGGTCAGGACATTGAAACAGATAAAAACGGAAATCTTTTTACGCCGAAGTACATGGATCGAAATCTGGGAGCCGTTCACAACGACATCTTAGGGCATAATTGGAGCAAAACAGGTGGTCTAATGTATCAATGGGGGAGAAAAGATCCTATTCCTCCTATGGTTTATAAAGATTTTTCTTTTTATGAAATAACCGGGGTGATTGGTGCAATCCGTAACAGAGAAGATGGTACAAGAGGAACTAAACTGCCCGAATACATGCGCCCATTTGAAAACATCTCCCACAATTTACGTCTATCGGTAAAAAACCCTTTGGTTTATTTACTGAATAGTGATGCAGGAACATGGTTTTCTTCTCAGCAATATAGAGTTCCAGATGTCAATTCCAATAATGTAATTGCTTGGGATTTATGGAGTGATAATTACAGGGGAGGAAATTCAAATGGAAGCAGCAGCAATGCAGCCATTAAAAATGACAGTCGTTCTTATGAGTTGAAGTCACCATATGATCCGTGTCCAAACGGATGGCGAATTCCATCCTATATGGGACGAGCGACAGTCAATAACAATTTGAGTCCTTGGGGAAGAAAAAACAGTGGTGTGAATGATGATACAGATCTTTCCAGAAATACTTTTTATCCTAATTTGCCCAATAATTCAATCCTAAACACAAAAGTCCATAGTGGAATTGGAATTGACTTCACTGACACTCACACTTCTAGCAATGTTACCAGAGATATTGGTGTAATTCCCATGACAGGTTACTATGTTTTATATCCAAACAATGGAAATCCGACAGTAGTTTTTCAGGATGAAAATGCAATTGCGGCTTTTTGGACTGCAACCTATTCACTTGGAGGAGCGCGATATATGCGAGTGGTAACAGATCCATTGCGACCAGACATAGGTGTTTTTGGTTTAAATCAAATATTAATTAATCAAACAGCTAAAAGTCAAGAAGCCATGGCTGTACGATGCATGGAAGATCCTAATTTATCCTTGATCGGGGATTTCGAAACGGAATACATTACCGCTTCTAAAACGTATTTTACAGATGGTTTAAACAATCCAAACAGCTACATCATAAACGGTGATACCGAATTATTGATCCCTGTAAACAAAGCATTTTCTGCTTTTGAGCAACTTTTTCCTGAAAAAAATGACCTTCCCGCTAATCAATTGATTGCCAGCGTTTATTGGACAGATAACCGTGATTTAGTCCAAAACGTAAAAATCATAGAAAGTGGAAGAGGCCCGAAAAACGATTTTATTCGCATTCAATTAAATGCAGGACAAAAAGGAAATGCTGTCATTTCTCTTCACAATGAATCGATTTCCAATCCGGTTTATTGGAGTTGGCATCTTTGGTCAGTGGCAGATGAAATTCAGGAAATAACGTATGTAAACCAAGAGGTACTATCTGCTTCCCATAATTTTGTCAATTCGACCGGAACGGAAAATCCGGTTTTAACAACCACGTTTATGGATCGAAATCTTGGCGCAGTTCACGATCTTCCCATTGAAATTCTCTCCAATCCGAATTCTTCCGAATTAAAAAATGAAGTAAAACTATCCGGAGGGCTTCATTATCAATGGGGCAGGAAAGATCCCATTCCTTCCTTCCGGCTTGTAGGAGGGGATCCTTATGAAGTTTATTTCGGAAGAGTGGTAAATAGGCAAGGAGTAGTTACGTACTCAACTTTAAATCAGTCAACTTATCTCAATCTTTTTACTAAAATATATTCTAATTACAGAAGTGAATCAAATATAGAACCAGGCGACAATAAGTACCAGGAAGCAGATAAAATTATCCAATATTCCGTCAGGAATCCGTTGACTTTTATGCACAAAGGCACAACAACTTCTACCGATTGGGTCTCTTCCAGTCTGGCTGTACATAGCAACCGTTGGGGACATGGTGAGGGAAAATCCATTTATGACCCCTGCCCTGCCGGCTGGAGAGTCCCGGATACTTTCAAAGTACATCAAAACGGAAGGGGAAGTTCTCCTTGGTTCAATGGAAAAAAATTATCTTCACTACAAGGAAATCCACATTTCCTAAGTAGTCATTACGGAGGTCAGTTTGCTCAAAATAACGGCAAACCTACGGGTTGGTTTTTTACAGATCCTGATTATCAAATCGGAAATTTTCCTACGACCGGGATCATTGGCAAATTCTCACCCAATTCAGTTGGAGGAACTGACAATGCGCAAGCTACAACAGGTGTCTGGACGGCGGCAATGACCCAACAACTTAGAGGTCATGCGCTGGCCATGTCCATCGGCAAATTAGACGGTTCAGACCACAAAGTCATTTCTACGGGAAATATATCTCCATCCTATGGATTAAATGTCCGTTGCGCAAAAGATGAAATACGATACGATGGAAATGTAGGAGCTGATTATTTCAATTTAGAAAAGAGAGAATTCACCAAATCTGTTCTGGACTATAGTATACAGTTTTACCCTAATCCAGCCTCTGACTATTTGAATACATCTTCTTCTGAAAATTTAGAAATTGAAATTTTTGACCGATATGGAAAGTTCGTCTTAAAAAGCAAATTCCAAAATCAAAAAGTAGATATTCGTTCACTGGAAAAAGGGATTTATATTGGGCTAATTACTTCTCCAAATTCTGCTGAAACGATCACAATAAAAATTTTCAAACGATAATATCCTCCCATTTTATATAATTATTTGTAATCAAAAAACGCTTAAGATGTTCTTAAGCGTTTTTTATTGTGACCTCGACAGGATTCAAACCT
>CALLXZ010000173.1 GCA_937875605.1 uncultured Moheibacter sp. | reverse complement strand
AAAATAAGTTTTCGTGAGTAGTATCGTATCGTTCTACTAAATATGATTGAAATGCCATTATGCTGCTAATGCTTCATTTAGTTCATTAATAATGTTTTGCATATCGTCGCCAAAGAGTTGGTACATCTTACCTCTACCGCCATGTACGTCAAAGGGATTGTAATCCAAATCGTCTAATTCTAAATGATAGGAATTAACAATATGTTCTTTAATCATGCGTAGCCAGTCCATTTGTTCGGGTGTAAAACGGTTGTGTTGTCCGGCATTTTGCGAAAATATCCATTGCTTAAAATTTTCGTCCACCGTTTTGTCGTAGGCTTTTAATTCGTTATCTACACCACAAATGGCACGAATTAAAGACACTAAAGCGGTCAACTCATCTTTTGGCGCATCGTGTTGGGTTTTACCTAATGTTTTATAAGCTTCCCAGACATGCAAAGGTGCAAATATCGGTTTTTGAAGGCGTATTTGCTCCAATAAATCCTTCATCATTTTGAAGGTAATTTCTCTTCTGCGATACGGCTGATCAAAGTAAATAGATAAAGCCGTGATTTCGTCCTTATTAGCTAGCAAGTATTCTTCAAATTCTTGAATCAATGCTTGTGCTTTATCTACAGTGGTGTTATCCCATTCTGATTTTAATATCTTATCAATATTGATATGATCGATGATTTGTTCATGCTGTTTTCGTACATTGTCCAAGTACTCGTTCAGTTCACCATTGAAATTTAGTGAAGCTTGACGGATGAAATTTTCTTGTACCTCTTCCTTGATTTCTTGTATCAGTTTTGGAGATTGATAAAGTTTATCTATTTTTTCTAGTCGCTCTTGCACTAGATTTTCTATCGCATCTGGGTCAAAAGCAGTGATTAATTCACGTGTTATTTGTTTTAAATTTTTACCACCCGACAATTCCAAAATGCGTTCTTCTTCTTTGGGTGTAATTTGTCTATCCAAACGAATTAAACGATTAGCTAAAGATAAGAATGCATCTTCTTCAGCCAACCCCATCGTCACCACACCTAACAAGTCTTTTAAAGCTACGGTAGGTTTACGCTCCAATGGACGGCTATCTGTTTTCTTAGACTTGGTTGCACCTACTGCATCCACAATCACAAAATGATTTTTAACCTGTGCTTGTTTGCTCACCAATTGTAATTTATCTGTATTGATGCTACGTGTACCACGTCCTTTCATCTGCTCGAAATAATTGATACTCATCACATCACGCATAAAGAGTAAAACTTCCAAGGGTTTGACATCGGTACCCGTAGCAATCATATCTACCGTAACGGCAATACGAGGGTAAAAATCATTACGGAAACGATTTAATACCGATTTCGGGTCCTCATCTATTTTATAAGTTACCTTTTTGCAAAATTCATTACCTTCTCCGAATTCCTCACGTACAATATTAATAATATCATCCGCATGTGAATCCGTTTTGGCAAAGATTAGCGTTTTGGGTACTTCATATTCTGTTCTGTCGGTATTCCAACGGTCTGGATAAATCACCTGTTCCAAAGCCCGTTTGAACTCTTTGATAATGGTACGAATTTGAGATACATTTACCACCGCTTTATCCAGATCATTGCGTTGATATTCCGTATCCTCATCTTCCTGTTGCCATCGTTTCGCGCGCGACAATTTATCCCTACGATCTACAAACCAACCAGATTCTATTAATCCACCACTTTGTGAAATCTCCGTTTCAATGGTATACACCTCATAGGGTACATTGACACCATCTAAAACCGATTCTTCGTAGGTATATTGACTCACGACGTTTTCATTGAAGAAACCGAATGTACGTTTGTCTGGAGTGGCTGTTAGACCAATTAGGAATGCATCGTAATAATCGAGTACTTGTTTCCACAGGTTGTAAATAGATCGATGACATTCGTCAATGATGATAAAGTCAAACTGCTCGATTGGAACTTGTGGATTGTATTCGACTGGCACAGCTTTCTTCTCCGCTAATTTTTGTTGTAACCAGGAAGTTTGTTCGTTTGGATTTTCGATATCTGCCGAATCCTCCATTTCTTCTCCACGCAATATGTAATACATACGTTGAATGGTAGAAATACACACTTGACTGTCGCAAGCAATATAGCTAGAGCTTAAACGCTGGACATTGTATAATTCCGTAAACTTACGGTTATCATCGTTGGGTTGAAAAGCCATGAACTCTTGTTCGGCTTGTTCTCCTAAGTTTTTTGTATCTACCAAGAATAAAACTCGCTTTGCCTTTGCAAACTTCAACAATCGGTAAATAAATGTAGCTGCAGTAAATGTTTTTCCTGCACCTGTTGCCATTTGAATTAGTGCTTTTGGCTTCGCTTGCTTGAAAGATTTTTCTAGGTTGTTTATAGCTAATATCTGCGCTAGACGTAAACCTGTTTCATCCAGAGCCGGAATATCTTGTAAGCGACCACGTAAGGTTTTATCTTTATTCTTCCACTCCAATAATGTTTCTGGTTTGTGAAAATTAAAGACCTCACGACTTCTAGGGTTAGGATCGCGGTAATCTGTAAAACGTGTGATTGTTCCTGTGCTCTCATACACAAAGGGCATCGCTTCGGCAGATTTGAAGAATTTCAATTGAGCCTCTGCATATCCTTTTGATTGTTCTTCTGCAACAGTCAATCGGTGACCTTCGTTTTCTTTCTTGGCTTCGATAATTCCTATAGGTTTTTGCTTGACGAATAGTACGTAATCTGCAGGACCTACGGAAGTAGTATATTCACGAACAGCAATACCTTTTGCAGCATTGAAGTTAATTTTATCTTTAGCTTGAACTTCCCATCCAGCCAGACGTAACATTTCGTCAATGCGATCACGAGCAATTTGTTCCGGATTTTGATTTAGCATTCAAATAAAGGTTAATTATCAATTATAATAAATTGAATTATCTTTTCATAAAAAATCTGGTTTAAATCACACAAAACATTTTAACAACTAAAAATCAATTAGTTAAAAACAAATATGAAAACAAAAAAGCCGGATTAACACATATAAAAAGCGACTCCGGCTCCACAAAAAAAGCTCA
>CALLXZ010000172.1 GCA_937875605.1 uncultured Moheibacter sp. | reverse complement strand
GTAAACATTTCAGTTGGGATACCCAGTGCTTTGTAAATGATTCCGGAATAGAAATCCACGTTTGGATACAACTTTCTTGATACGAAGTATTCGTCTTCCAAAGCTGCTTGTTCCAATTTTTTAGCAATTTCCAATGCTTCGTCCTGAATTCCTAATTTATCCAAAATCTGATCAGCCGCTTTTTTAATGATGCGGGCTCTTGGATCAAAGTTTTTATAAACTCGGTGTCCGAATCCCATCAAACGGAAATCATCATTTTTATCTTTTGCTTTGTCCACCCATTTCTGAACGTTTCCTCCGTCTTCCTGGATTTTTTCCAACATTTCCACAACTTCCTGATTGGCTCCTCCGTGAAGAGGCCCCCAAAGTGCTGAAACACCAGAAGAAATAGAAGCAAATAAGCCGGTATGAGCAGAACCAACCAATCGAACGGTAGAAGTCGAACAGTTTTGTTCGTGGTCTGCATGAAGAATCAATAATTTATCCAATGCATCAATTACAATCGGATCTATTTCCAAGTCACGCCCTGGTTGTTTGAACATCAACTGATATAAATTCTCTACATATCCTAATTTGTTATCCGAATAATTCAACGGCAAACCTTTCATTTTACGTAAAGTCCAAGATGCCAATACCGGAAATTTCCCAAGTAATGTTACTGCAGCACGGTACATATCCGCTTCGGATTTTACGTTTACGGCTTTTGGGTTAAAAGCTGTAAGTGAACTTGTAAGGGTGGAAAGAACACCCATCGGATGGGCTGAACTTGGAAAAGCTGCCAAAATTTTGGTAATATCTTCTGACACCATATTATATTCTTTGATGTCATTGTTAAATTTTTCCAATTCAGAAGTTGTTGGTAATTCTCCTTTTAATAAAAGATACATTACTTCCTCAAAATTTGATTTTTCGGCTAACTGTTCAATCGGATAGCCACGGTACATTAAAATTCCCTCTTCTCCATCCAGAAAAGTAATTTCGCTTTTACAAGAACCTGTATTTTTATAACCCGGATCAAGCGTAATGATGCCTCCGGATTCGGAACGGAAATTCGAAAAATCTACATATTTTTCATCCATTGTACCCTGAGGTACATCAAATTCCAACTCTGTTCCGTTATGAATAAACTTTGCTTTGTCTGACATTGTCTTATTTAGTTTGGAAAGCAATATACAATAAACTCAATCAATTTTCAAAATGAGATTTATCAATATTTCTTATGAATTAATTTTTACTTTAAAAGCTGAAAACTGAGGATAAACTGCCGTGTCGCCCAATATTTCTTCGATTCTCAATAATTGATTGTATTTCGCCATACGATCAGAACGTGAAGCTGAACCGGTTTTGATTTGCCCTGTGTTCAATGCAACTGCCAAATCAGCAATGGTTGTATCTTCTGTTTCACCAGAACGGTGCGACATCACGGCCGTATAACCTGCATTTTGAGCCATCTGAACGGCATCAATCGTTTCAGTTAAGGTTCCGATTTGATTTACTTTAATTAAGATAGAATTAGAAGTTTGTGTATCAATTGCGTTTTTCAATTTCTTCACATTGGTCACCAATAAATCATCACCAACTAACTGCACTTTATCTCCGATGGCTTCGGTTAGCAATTTCCAACCTTCCCAATCGTTTTCGTCCATTCCGTCTTCGATGGAGATAATCGGATATTTTTCTGTCAATTCTTTCAGATAAGCAACTTGTTCTTCTCGGTTTCTTACTGCACCTTTATCTCCTTCAAATTTGGTATAATCGTATTTTCCATCTTTATAGAATTCAGAAGAGGCACAATCCAATGCGATTTTGATTTCTTCTCCCGGTTTATATCCGGCTTTTTCGATTGCTTTTAATACCGTATCCAGTGCATCTTCTGTTCCGTCAAAAGTAGGAGCAAAGCCACCTTCGTCACCTACAGCGGTAGAAAGATTTCGGTCGTGAAGGATTTTTTTCAAACTGTGAAATATTTCCGCACCTTTTTGCAAAGCATGAGAAAATGAATCTGCTACCACCGGCATGATCATAAATTCCTGAAAAGCAATCGGCGCGTCAGAATGTGAACCACCGTTGATGATGTTCATCATCGGCACTGGAAGAACTTTGGCATTCGTTCCTCCAATATAACGATAAAGAGGAAGATTTAATTCGTTTGCAGCAGCATGAGCAACGGCAAGTGAAACGCCTAAAATCGCATTGGCTCCCAGCTTGGATTTATTTTCCGTACCGTCCAATTCAATCATGGTTTGATCAATTAAAACCTGTTCAAAGACACTGAATCCAATTAATTCCCGGGCAATGATTTCATTTACATTTTTCACAGCATTCTGGACTCCTTTTCCAAGATAAGCATTTCCTCCGTCCCGAAGTTCTACTGCTTCATATTCGCCTGTGGAAGCACCCGAAGGAACTGCTGCTCTTCCCAAGATTCCAGTTTCGGTAACTACATCTACTTCGATGGTGGGATTTCCTCTTGAGTCTAAAATTTGTCTTGCGTGAATTTGTGTTATGATACTCATTTTTTATATGGATTTTAATTGTCGTCCAAATGTAATGAAAATTAGAATTTTTGTCTCCTAATATTTTATACAATATATTAATATAAACAGTCAAATTATTTTTTTGATTTTGGAGAGTTCAGCCAAAAAATCTTATTATTTTTATTCCGTAAAGAAAACGCAACATGACTAAATATACAACTGAAATTAAATGGCTTCAAGAATTTTATGGTTGGGAGCAAGTAAAAGATGATTTTTTTACAATTGATGATTGGGTTGCGATAAATGGAAATGTGCAGTTGATCAAGTTTGATCCGGATATAGCGTCAGCTCATATTTTTGAATCAAAAAATATAGATTTTTTAGAAGGCTTTAAGTTATATCAATGTGATCAGCCTTCAAAAGCAAGATCTGAAGTTCCCATCAGGTTTTTTTATAGTAAGAAAGAAGGAATTGCTCATGAATTGAAAGGGAGTAATAAATCTTTTTATGATCTGATGGATTATATAGCAAAAGATTATAATTCAAATGACAATAAAAAATCAAAATGGTGGGAAGATGAACAAAATATGTTTAAATACATACGGGTGTTTTTTGATAATGTTTCAGGAAGGCATGGCAGGTTTGAGTTAATCAATAGTTACGAATCTCTTTTAAACAGAGTTAAAAATTATTTTCAATATTGTAAATTGAATGAAATAGCTGATGCGCATTTTCCAGAATTGATTTGGAATCAATTAGATTATCAATTTTTGATTAGGGACTTTTTACAATCAAATCAACACCAGATGAAAAAGATTTCTGAGGAAGAATTTGTTTTTACAGGAGTTCCTATGGTCTTTAAAAATTCTTTTTTTATCACCGATATTAATTTTTTCTGGTCTGAAAATCCCGAAAGAGGGTATGGTTTTTTAGCACTGAACAATTCTAAATTATTGTCTTATAAAGAATTGTTTCGTAAACAATATAAAAGAGAGTTACTAAATGTTAAAAATGATATTGAACTTTTGGGTTTTTAAAAAATTTTATCCGTTTGTTTTCCGAATTCTTGCGATGTTTATTAAAAACATAGAAATGAGGGTAACTCCAATAATTGAATGGATGAAATCGTATAAAATAAATGCAATTCCCCAAAATGTTTTTGTAGAATAGGTTAAAGTAAAATTATCGACCATGCTTCCATTAATAATGGGTATTAATTTTTGCGAAGAATAGACGAAAGGATTAAAATTTTGTAAAGTTTCTCCGGTTTTTTCAATAAAACCGTGAAGATATCCAAAATGAAATATCAACGCCCCCATACTTATAAAAATTAGCAGAGCGATGGCCGCTTTAGGAGCTGTACCACTGATTCTGTAAAATGGACGTATGATTAAATTCATCAGTAGGATTTCACAAAACATCAATGTCTTTTCAAGGACTTTGTTGCCAGGCTTTTCTCGTAATGGACGTTGGTAGATTAACACGTTTCGTGCACTTACATCTTCGCCAGCGTTTAATAATGAATTTGCAAATTGCTCATAGGGTTGACGGTAGTTATTTTCATTTTTATTAGCGTTTAGCCATTTTGCCTTGAAGAAAAAATCTTTGTTTTTAAAATCATCGGATATATAATTGTATTTAGTACCAATGAGTTTCAAATTAAATTTAGGACGCAACTTATTTTCAGGTGTTTGGAATCCAGAAGTGAAAAAGAAATTATTGATGTAGGCATACTCCAAATTTATTTCACCTTCGCATTCTAATGGTTCACCACCATTGTATTTATTTGCTCCGTTTGCAAATAATGAACCTTGGATATTTGCGAATTTGAAGTTAATTGCAATGTTGTTACGTAGTAAATTATCAGTTTTTTGGGATTTATTATGTATCGAATTTGTGTGTTCAACTTTTTTGGAAAGTTTAAATATCGAACCCGTAAGATCAACTTTTCCATTTATTGTTGAATTTTTAAAATTAGCTTCTCCTTTTATGATGGTCTTGTTATTTTTATATACATCATAAGCATCAGTTGATTTTTTGATTTTAAATTGTTGAAAAAACTCTTCAATTAAATTATGAAGTAAAGAATCTTGAATTTTTAAAGCTTTTGTTTTTAAATCTTCGCTTTTTAATTTAAAATAGTCAGAGATTTCATTCTTTTCGAAAATTTGA
>CALLXZ010000171.1 GCA_937875605.1 uncultured Moheibacter sp. | reverse complement strand
TTTTCAATCGTTCAATTCCACAATTATTTCGGGGAAGAAATGCCTTTTCATCCTTAAAATAATCAGTAACCAATTGACTTTGTTCTTCCAAACCTTCCAATCCGCTATACCAATCATGGTTTCCGGGAATGAAAACCGTTTTACCTTTAAAGTTTTTTGCAATTTCCAATTGAAAGTTCAGTTTCTCTTCTGCCAATTTTCTTTTTTCAACTTCCGATTTCTTCGGAATTCCTTTTGGATAAACATTATCCCCTAAAAAAATAATCGTTCCACTTTTATCTGATTCTGCGATTTTCTCTTTGAAAAATTTCAAGGTTTGTTGGGATTCAGCTTCTTCCGAATTTCCAGCATCACCGATCAGATAAAACCGATGTGAAACTTCCAGCTCCACTTCTTTTTCCGGCTCGATGGGATTTTGAATGTTTTTTCCAAATTGAGGTGAATACGTAGTACAGGACAGAGCTGAAAACAGAATAATCGTAAGAATCAGGTTTGTCCGAGATAGTATAGATTTATTCGATAAAAAAGACATAAATTCGTAATATTAAACTTCATTGAATGACAATAGTTCAGAAAGCTGAAAAATTCATTTTCGAATTGTTCAAAGATAAGGTTTCAGACGTACATCTTTACCACAATTTTCAACATATATTTCGGGTTACACATGCAGCTATCGAATTAGGAAAAGCTTCTGAAATATCAGATGCCGAACTGGAAATTTTAACCTTAGCAGGCTGGTTGCATGATGCGGGTTATAGCATTTCGGATGAAAATCACGAACAAAAAGGCGCTGAAATAGCAGCCGAATTTTTACATCAGGAAAATTATCCTTCTGAAAAGATCAAGGAAGTACAACGCATTATCCTAGCTACTCAATCCCATCTTCATCCTTCAGATTTATTGGAAGAAGTGATAAAAGATGCAGACACTTCGCATTTTGCCGATGAAAATTATATGGGGATTTCAGAGTTGCTCCGAGCCGAATGGGAATTAACCCAAAACCAATTTTACACGGATCTGGAATGGGCTGAATTGAACCGTAATTTATTGATGAATTGTCACCGTTTTTATACGGATTATGCAAAGGAAAATTGGAACAAAGAAAAAGAAAACAATGTCGTTGCTCTTCAGAAAAAAATTCAAAAATTAAAGAATCCGGAAGAACAGTCAAAAGGTAAGAAGAAAGAAAAAGAACCAAAAGACGAACGTTATTCAAGAGCAATCGATACCATGTTTCGTGTTACGCTGAACAATCATACCCGTTTGAGCGAAATTGCCGACAGCAAAGCCAATATTTTACTTTCTGTAAATGCGATCATCATTTCGATCATTTTGGGGACTTTAATTCCCAAACTGGATGCTCCACGAAATCTCCATCTGATTCTTCCGACTTTTGTTTTAATGGTTTCAAGTGTTTTGACTGTAGTTTTTGCTATTCTTTCCACCCGACCGAAAGTAACTGAAGGTTCCTTTACACGTGAACAAGTAAAAAACAGACAAGTCAATATTTTATTTTTCGGAAATTTTCACCAAATGCCACTTTCTGAATACGAATGGGCGATGAACGACCTTATGCAGGATCGGGATGCCTTGTACAATGCTCTTACCCGCGATTTGTATTACTTGGGAAAAGTTTTGAGCGTGAAATACCGATTACTTAGAATTACTTATGGAATTTTCATGTTCGGAATTTTACTGTCGTTGGGCGCTTTTGTTTGGGCTTTTGTGAATTTTCAGGCAGCTCATATTACGCCTTAGTTTCAGATTGGATCGTTTTATAATCCGTATAAAAATCAGAATCTGAATGGTATAAAAAACCAATTCTCAAGCCTTTCAAACCAACGATTCCCTGTAAATCTTCTACCATGAAACTTTCCACTTCCTTATCCAGCATTCCTTTATGCTGTAAGAGTTTGAAATAGCCTAAATATTCTTTTTCTTCTTCCGCAGTTTGATAAACGATGGTCAATTTTCCTTTTTGCGTAATTCGTTCGTCCGAGTCTTTAATTTTTGCTTTATCAATTCTCTTTTTTGCAATTTCATAGCGAACATTATAAGAACCATCTATGTCAAATTGTTTTTCGTCCATCCTGAAACGGATTGAAATCGGAGTTCCAAAAACCAGAATCAACGAACTTACTTCCAACTCGTTTGGCAAAGTTGGCTGCAATAAACGGAAATGATTCTCCATTTCACACATCACCTGAATCTGCCAAAGCCGTAGGTTTTGTAAATAATAAATATTAAAATCCTTACCGGGCGCTATCGAAGCACCTATGTACATATTATGCTCGACTCCGTCCGTTTTAAAACGCTCATAGTAATGAGGAAAAAAACTTTGGGCTTCCACTTGCTTCTCGTCTAAAATAGAAGCTAATTTTTTATTAATCAACGAAATAGATTCATCAAATTCTCTTCTGTATTTATGAAACACACCGGAAAATGAAGTTGATTTTTCAAAATAATGTTCAATTTCCGCCACGATTTCCTTATCAGATGAATTTTGTTTAAAGTTCTGAAGAATGGGATGAATGTCAGATTCTATATAATTCTGAATGAATTGTTCAGTGTTTGAACTGATTAATTCTTTCAAAATTTTTAAGTGACTACGGAGTTCATATATTTTATGTTCAAACAATGGTAGTTTCGCTTTGCTGAAAATCAACTCAAATAGTTCGATCAAAGTTTCTATCTGAAAAATAAAATCTTTCTGTATCGCTTCATTTCTGGAAACCGAACTTCCTTGTACATCAATTTGACCGTAAAGAGGATATACATCCGGAAAAACAATTTCCTTTAATGCATATTCAACTCCATGTTTTCGGCTATTCAAATACTCAAAAGCCTCTTCTTTAAAACGCCATAAAACACTCGGATGAATCGCAGTATATTCTTTTTGGATAACGGCTTCTATCTCATTCTCCAATTCGATCAAAACATTGGAAATTTTATCCTGAATAAATGGAATGATATAATCCAACTTATGAGCATTCACCGAATTAAAATCGTTTTTTCGGGGTGAAGAAAGCTCCAATATTCCCAAAAGCGTTTCTTTATCAAACAACGGAACAAATATGACACTTTTCACTTGTTGATTTTTCAAAAGTTCCAATATTTTTGACTCCTGCTGATTGCTTGGTTGAAAAACATCCAAATCTGAAAAAACTAAATAGTCATTATCCGCAACCAATTTCATCACCGCTTCATCACAAAACAAATTATCACATTTTTCTACCATTGAATCGCTCAGTAAATGACTGTAAAACTTATGTTCAATAACTTTGATGTCTAATTTCTGAAGAAAACTTCCAAAAATGGTAAAACCAATCCTCAATTCAGGTATTTTATAAATAGATCTGAAAACTTCCGCTGCCTCTGCCATTTTATTTTCAGCTACTTCCGAAAGCAGATTTCCTTTCAATGTTGAAATAGCATTTTCAATGGTTGCATCAAAAAGATTCATAATGGAAAAACCTTTTAAAATCCAACTATTTTCAGGAAATTTTTCTTTCCATAAATCAATATTTTCAGAGTTATCTAATAATTCCTTTATTTCTTCTTGTGTAAGAATTTTAGCCTTTTCTGTTGGAAGAATTTCTAAAAAATCAGCATTAATTAAAACCCGATAATGTCTTATGATCCCATTCTGATCCGGAATATCCATAAACAAAGGTGTATCGGTAATTTCAATTGCATGATTAAAATACACCTTTAGTATAACACAGCAATTTAAAATGTAAAAATTCTGATCCGATAATCCGCGGATGTTTAACTCAAAATCTTCTCCTGCATCTGAAATAATTTTCTGAAAACGTTCCGTTAAATTCAGAATTTTAAGGTGGTAAGGTATCGTAACCGCCTTAATTTCGTTTTTGCTTAACAGCATCGGAAATAAATCAGCCAATAAAACTTTTATCACCGATTCGTATTTTGTCAATTCCTCAAAGCGTTCAATTCCGGTGAGAAGTTCCGGATATTTATAAATTTCCGCTAAAAGTTTTGAAACATATTCCGACTGAAAATCTGTCAAATTCTCTTTTGAGTCCTCCAATGAGTCCACAATTTTCTGAAAAGAAATCAAGGGCTGAAAAGGACTGATAAATTCGGATTCTAAAATAAATTCTTTCTTCATTTGTAACGGTAAAGGTAACGAATTTCCTGTTTTCGTTTTCCAATTCAAAAATCTAATTATTTCAGCTCACCGAATTTTTCTAATTTTAAAGAAATTTTAATTTCTCATTTTGAAAGCACTCATCATTGTAGATATACAAAACGATTTTCTGGAAGACGGAAGTTTAGCTGTTCCATTTGGAAATCAGATCATTCCGATTATCAATGAAATTCAAAAAGAATTTGAACTAATTGTGGCGACACAAGATTGGCATCCGGCTGATCATAAAAGCTTTGCTGCAGAACATCCCGGAAAAAATAATTTTGAAAGGATTGATCTGAACGGTCTTTCTCAGGTTCTTTGGCCTGTACATTGCGTTCAGGGAAGTTTTGGCGCAGATTTTCATAAAGATTTAGAAATAAATTCTATAGAAGCTATTTTTCGAAAAGGAATGGACAAAGAAATCGATAGTTACAGCGGATTTTTCGACAATGGAAAAAGGAAAAACACCGGTTTATTTGGTTACCTGAAAGATCGAAATGTTTCAGACGTTTTTGTGTGTGGATTGGCAGCGGATTTTTGTATTTATTTTACAGCCAATGATGCTTTGGATTTAGGTTTTAAAACTTCTATTATTTCAAAAGCAACGAAACCAATTGATGTTGAAAACTGGAAAAAAATTCAAGAAGATTTCAAAACAAAAGGAGGAAATATCATTTAGTTTGAAAAAATCAGCCAGAAATTCTCAAAAATGAAGTATGTATCAATTCTAATTTTTCTATTCTCATTTAGCCTTTTAAATGCTCAAAATCAATTCATCCCACAGCCGAAATTTATTCAGTTGACAGAAGGCGAATTTATTATTCCTGAAACGATTTATCTTTCCAATGTGTCGCCCGAGACAGAAGCACGGTATTTAATCAATCGATTGAATGGGAAATTAAAAATCGAAATTGCAACAAACCAAAGATCACACATTCACTTTATACAAACCAATAAACCTTTTCATCCTGAAGAGTATCATTTAACCATTTCAAAAGAAAATATTTTCATTTTATTTTCATCAAACGAAGGTTATTTTCGCGCGCTTCAAACATTGGCTCAACTTTTTGAAGAACATCAAAAATCAGGAAAGATTCCGGCGATGATTATCGAAGACAAACCCAAATTCAAATGGCGAGGAATGCATTTAGACGTTGTGCGACATTTTTTTACGGTGGAGGAAGTCAAGAAATATTTGGATTATCTGGCTTTTTATAAAATAAATACCTTTCATTGGCATCTGACGGATGATCAAGGTTGGCGAATTGAAATTAAAAAATACCCGAAATTGACCGAAATCGGTTCCAAACGAAAAGAAAGCATGACCGGACCGTATGTGGACAATCAATTTGACGGAATTCCCTACGGCGGATTTTACACACAAGAAGAAATAAAAGAAGTGATCGATTATGCAAAAAAATTGCACATCACCATTGTTCCGGAAATTGAAATGCCGGGGCATGCCTTGGCCGCATTGGCCGCTTATCCGGAGCTTTCATGTACGGACGGCTCTTTTGAAGTCGCCACCAAATGGGGTGTTTTTGACGATGTTTTCTGTCCGAAAGACGAAACGTTTACATTTCTCGAAAATGTTCTGGATGAAGTCATGGCGTTATTTCCATCGGAATACATTCACATCGGCGGAGACGAATGTCCGAAAACGCGTTGGAAAGAATGTCCGCATTGTCAAAGTTTGATGAAAAAAGAAGGACTGAAAGACAAACATGAATTACAAAGTTATTTCATCACTCGAATTGAAAAATATGTGAATTCAAAAGGACGAAAAATTATCGGTTGGAATGAAATTCTGGAAGGCGGGCTGGCTCCCAATGCTGCGGTTATGAGTTGGACAGGAGAAGATGGAGGCATCGAAGCTGCTAAGACCGGACATTTCGCAGTGATGACACCGGGTGGATATTTGTATTTTGATCATTATCAGGGCGATCCGAAAAACGAACCTTTGGCATTTGGTGGAAATAATCCTTTGGATAAAGTTTATTCATATAACCCGATTCCTTCTGTTTTAAATAACGAGGAATCGAAATTTATCATGGGTGTTCAAGCGAATTTATGGACAGAATATATTCCTGATTTTAAACAAATTGAATATATGCTTTTTCCGCGTCTGATGGCACTTTCCGAAGTGAGCTGGGGAACTTCCGATCCTGAAAATTATGTGGAATTTGAAAACAGAGTTATCCGTCATTTTGAATTTTTGGAGGAACGAAATATCAATTACGCCAAAAGCATTTTCAATCTAAACGGAAAAGTAATTCGAAATAAAAAGGGAATTTCCTACGAAATTTCCACTACCCGAAATCCACAAGGAATTCATTACACAACGGACGATTCTGAACCTACCGCTTCTTCCCTATCCTATTCAGCCCCCATTCCAATTATGAAATCCCAAACTATAAAAGCTGCTTATTTTGAAAACAATGAAATCAAAAGTGCGATCAGTTCTCAATCATTTGAAATTTCCAAGTCCACCGGAAAAAGTATAAAATTAGAAAATGAACCGAGTCCAAATTATTCGTTTGGTGGTGCGTTGACGTTAGTGGATGGAATTATCGGAAATCCAAAAATATTGGGAAAAACTTGGTTGGGATTTGAAGGGAAAGATGTGATTGCAACCATTGATTTAGGGGAAAAAACTGATTTTTCTGTTCTAATATTTAATACGTTGGATAACAAAGGAAGTTGGATTCAATTGGCGAAATCTGCAAAAATTTATATCTCAGATGACGGAAAGTACTTTAATCAAATCAAAGAAATTACTCAAAAAGAAATTCAAAAATCCAAAGGACAGATGAAAATCAATTTGAATCCCACTTCTAC
>CALLXZ010000170.1 GCA_937875605.1 uncultured Moheibacter sp. | reverse complement strand
AAACCCGTCGCCTCGGCAATCATCGCCCGAAACACAGACGAACGAACCGGAACGATGGGATTCGGAATTTTTTACATGATGGTAAATATTGGTGGTTTTATCGGACCTTCTATGTCATCCTATCTAAGAACTGAATACGGTTGGAAATTGATTTTCATCCAGGCTGCAGTTGTGATTGCAGTTAACTTAGTTGTTTTGCTTTTATTTTATAAAGAACCCAAAGTTGAAAAGCCAAAAGACTCCATCGGAAAAGCTATAAAAGATTCTATTATGGGAATTTTTGAAGCGTTGAAAGATATTCGTTTAGGAATTTTATTATTGTTAATGATTGGGTTTTGGACGATGTTCAATCAATTATTCAATACACTTCCAAATTTCATTGAAGATTGGGTAAATTCGAATGTGCTCAGTAATTGGATCAATGAAAATCTGCCATTTTTAGGAAAAACATTAACAGAGAATGGACAAGTAAAACCGGAATGGTTTACCAATATAGATTCGTTGATGATCATCTTTTTACAGATTACAATTTCTTATTTTGTAATCAAAATGCGTCACATTACAGCAGTAATTCGTGGAGCAATCATTGCATCTATTGGTATTGCATTAACTTTTTATTCAGGAAATGTTTGGTTTACGATTATCGGAACGATGATTTTTGCAATTGGAGAAATGATGTCAAGCCCGACCGTTTCTTCATTTATCGCATTAATTACGCCTAAAGGAAAAGAAGGTTTGTACCAAGGAACTTATTTTCTTCCTGTAGCAGCGAGTTATTTTGTGACAAGTTTTATTTCGGGTGATTTGTATCAGGCTTGGTCTGATAAACTTTCATTACTTCAAAAAGAAATGGCAACCCGAAATATTCCGATGCCAGAAGTAGTTTCTCCTGAAAAATTCATCGAAACCGGTTCGAAAGCTTTGAATATGCCGATTTCAGATTTCGAAAAGAAATTCGATTTAAAAGCAGAAGAAGTGGATTGGGCTTCTGTTGGAAGTTCATTTAATGAATTTGCAACTTCAAAAGGCGCAGATATTTCCAATGTTCATTTACCATTTTCTAAAAATGAATATTTCACTTTAGCAGAACAAAAATTAGGAATGGATCACTGGCAGGTGGTCGATATGCTTTGGGAAACTTATAATCCCAACAAAATCTGGTACGTCATTTTTGCAATCGGAATGTTTTCGGTGATTTCACTGACGATTTACGACCGAATGGTCATCCGTCCGAGAGAAAGAAAACTCAAGGAAATCGAGCCCGATGTAGAAAACATCGCTAAATAAAATGAAACACAGCCCGCAGAAATTCTCTACGGGCTTTTTCATATAAAAAAAATTAGTATTTTGCGCGTTAAAATAAAAAAAGCAATGAGTGATTCAAGAGAAAAGATTTTTCAATCTACCGTATTAGGACATCCGTCCGCATTATTTGTATTGTTTTTTACGGAGATGTGGGAGCGATTTTCATTTTATGGAATGAGAGTTTTGTTGGTTTTATTTCTAACGGCTACATTTCTGAGTGATAATCCGGGTTGGGAATGGCCAAGAGAAAATGCCTTGGCACTCATCGGAACTTATGGCTCATTACTTTATTTAACGCCTTTGATTGGTGGATATGTTGCCGACAAATTTACAGGTTATCGTGTGGCGGTGGTGATTGGTTGTGTGATCATGACACTTGGACACGCTGCGATGGCGATTGAAACAAAACCCATGTTTTATTTAGGTTTGGCGTTATTGGTAATTGGAACCGGATTCTTTAAACCCAATATTACGTCAATCATTTCCACGATGTACAAAGGAAAAGATGAGAAAAAAGATGGTGCTTATACCATTTTTTATATGGGTGTAAACGCAGGTGCATTTTTCGGAATGATGCTTTGCGGTTATTTGGCTGAGAATTTTGGTTGGTCATGGGGATTTGGTTTGGCAGGAATTTTTATGATGTTGGGATGTCTACAATTTTGGTTGGCAAAACCGATTTTTGGTGACATTGGCGCTAAACCCGCTAAAACTCCGATTGCGACTGATGTGCCTGTTACAGCCTCTAAATTTGAAGAATTAGAAAGCGGTCCGAAAGTTGTAAACCAAGATACAGATAAACGAAATCCATTCAGGATGTTTGATTATGTTTTGATGGTGATTTCAGCCGTTGGTGGATTGCTTTATTTGTTCAATGATCCATTAGAAAAAATTGAAAAAATAAATCTTTTACCCTTTCAAGTAGGAAATCTGAGCGGAACTCATTTCGTCGTATTAGTAGCACTTGTTTCATTTTTAATATTATTGATTACCCGAATTATACGTTATTCCCCGATTACAAGAGATAGAATTATCGCTGTATGTTTCTGCGGATTATTTACGGTATTTTTCTTCATGGCATTTGAACAATCTTTGGGTTCGATGACCATTTTTGCGGATAGCTATACAGACCGTGAATTGGTTGGTTCATCAGCGATGATTTTTAAGATAATTGATGCCTTATTGACAACAGTTCCTTTGATTATCATCACATGGGTTTTGCTTAAATTATTTGGTCAAACTTTCAAAAAAATCAGTTTGTCCAACATCATTTTGGGGATTGCATTTATAGGAATCTGGGCATTGGTAATATTTAGATTATACAATAAATTTTCAGAGCCAGGAAATACGATTGATGCTTCTTGGTTTGCGATTTTGAATTCATTTTTCATTATTTCCTTAGCTCCATTATTTTCAAAATGGTGGGAAAGTAAATACAACCCAAGCGCCGGCATGAAATACGGTTTCGGATTAATTCTTTTGGGAATAGGATTTGGAATTTTAGCATTTGGAGCGTGGGACATTCCGCAAGGAGCGATGACCGCAAAAGTGAGCATCATTTTCTTAATTTTAGCTTATTTATTCCACACAATGGGTGAACTTTGTTTGTCTCCATTGGGACTTTCATATGTAAGTAAATTGGTGCCGCCAAGGATGATTGCTTTCATGTTTGGAGTTTGGTATTTGGCGATCGCAGTTGGGCAAAAATCTGCCGGAGCAATGGGGGGTATGATCGACAAAATCTCTCATGAATATTCCATCGGTACATTTTTCTTGATCTTCACGATTGTTCCAATCGGAATGGGATTATTGGCGATGTCTTTGAGTCCTGTTATGAAAAAACTAATGCACGGAATCAAATAATTTGTAAATTTGTCTTTCTTTATAATTC
>CALLXZ010000169.1 GCA_937875605.1 uncultured Moheibacter sp. | reverse complement strand
CAATTATTTCGCTTTTTTCATTTCAATGGTATTATAACCACCTGTAATTGAAGTCAATATTAACATGGATTTGTCGCCTACGACTGTGTAAATTGTATTTTCTCCGGAGTCCAGATTTAACTGAAATTTTTCATCCAAAAACCAAGTTCCTTCTTGCGTTACCACATTTTCCGATATCACTTCTGATTTCGTATAAGTGCCTTCCGGATGAAATTCGTACCAAGTATCTTCCAGATTTTCTGCCGGAACACGGTCTTCGATCTCTTCAAATCGCTTCAAAACGACATTCCATTTTCCCGATGTCAAAATCTGAGTAGTTTCTTCGTTGGACTTCACTTTCGGAATATGAACGTAGTGAATCAATCCTAACTTAAACCCACCGTTGTCCACATAATGCAAAAGCAAATTTATATCACTGATTTCGTCTACAATTGCACGGTATTTCGCTCCGTTTTCGTTAAAGTGAATGGCATTGGTTTCAGGGTTATACGTCCATTTTCCAATGGTTTTTCCGCTCACACCGCCTGGTGTTTCATAAGAACCATCTTTGTGAAATTTCACCCAATTGGAACGAATTTTTTCCTGACTTTCCTCTTCAATTCTTTCTCCTTCCGGCGAAATGTTATAGGCAATATTCCAAGTCTGTGAAGTCAGAAAATCTTCTACACCGGCGTTCTGTGCCCATGTAAAAAGAGGAAGCAGAAAAATAATTAATTTCATCATAAATCAAATGTAGTTAAATTATTAATCAAAATCGACTTCCACGCTTTGACGGGCAAGAAGAAGCCATTTTTTATTTTGTTTTATCCATATTTCAAGTACTTTCAGGTCTACTTGAAAAGATTCTTTTTCATATTCCCCAACTGCAGTAATTTCCCGCCTCACAGTAGCTAAAGGATTCGATTCCCATATGATTTTAATTTCCGCTTCTTTGTGCTTTATGAATTCTTTATAAACGACTTTGGAGGTAGGTAGATTTTCTAATAAACTACTTTTGGTTTCGGTCCAGCCGTTTGAGTGTCCAAATGTCAAATCCGAATGGAGAATTTCTTCCAGTCTTGCCGTGTTTTTATTGATCAAAGAGATTTCAAGTGATTCGATTTGTTGTGTTATGGCTTGTTGAGGGCTTTTGAATGAAACAGATTGGGTTTCTTGTGAAAATAAGTTATAATTAAAATTTATTAAAAATATTATAATCAGTAATTTAAAGTATTTCATCTTTCGTTTTTATTTAATTATTTTAATCATTCTGAAGTTACCCGAAATGTCCTTTTTTATTTCTACATTTTCAAATGATTTTTGGAATAATTCTTCTGTTTCTTTCGCTAAATTCTGATTGATTTCCATATACATTTTTCCGTTTGGTTTTAATTTATTTTGAGCGAGTTCAATCAGTCTTTTGTAAAAAATCAACGGATCATCATTTGGTACAAACAAAGCAGAATGCGGCTCGTATTTCAAAACATTTTCACTCATTTGTTCTTTCTCTTTTTCTGCAATGTATGGTGGGTTACTAACTATGATGTCAAATGAGGGAAGCGTATCAAAGTTCATATTTAGAAAATCATTTTGAAGAAATTGGATTTCGGTTTGATGAAATTCAGCATTGTTTTGAGCGGTTTCAAGTGCCTTTTCCGAAAAATCTAATGCGAAAATTTCTGCCTCCGATAAATTTCTTTTTAAAACAATGGGAATGCATCCGCTTCCCATTCCGATATCTATGATTTTTAATTTCCCGTTTTCAGTATATTTTAAAATCCATTCTACCAATTCTTCCGTTTCAGGACGAGGAATCAAAACGCTCTCATTTACGAAAAATTTCATTCCGTAGAATTCGGTTTCACCTAAAATGTATTGAATCGGTTTTTGTTCTTTTAGCAGGATAAGTTTGAACAAAAATTGATTTTTTTTTTCATCGAATTCTCTCCATTCTTCTTCCAAAGCTAATCGAAGAATGGATTCAGGTTTATCAAGAATTTGTTCTGCAATCCAATAAAAAATCCGATCGATTTCCGATTTCGAATAAAGGTCTTTTAACTCCTTTTCATATCTATTTTTCAGTTCGAAAAGCTTCATTTTCTGTAATCACGCATTAGTTTAATTAATCTTCGTAAATTAAGGTAAGTAAATACGATAAAGAAAATAAATATGATGTAATTCATCGTGCTGTCACCTTCTGGTTCGCCCAGCATGATGTACCGTCTGTAAACAATTAAAATACTCACGACAACGATGATTACGTAGAGGATGATCCATCCAAATTTTTTATTCATTTTGAATTTTTTGTAAAGATGGTAATTCTTGTTTAATCCTGTCATAGGATTTTCTTTTCTTTGTGTATGAAGAAATTGGAATTGGAAATAAACGGAGCGAATTTTCAGGACATTGAAGGTTTTTATGATGAATTAAACCGTTTGGTCATGAAAGAGGAAAACTGGAAATTAGGAGTAAGCCTGGATGCGTTTAATGATTTGTTGTATGGCGGATTTGGGATAATAAAGGATTATGATGAATTAGAAATTATTTGGTTAAACAGTGAGAAAAGCAGAAAGGATTTGGGGTTGGAAACTACTAAATCCTATTATCAGAATAAATTAGAACATCCTGAAATCTACAATTCAAAATTTATTCAGGAGAAATTAGAGGAATTGGAAGCGGGAAATGGGCAGACATATTTTGAGATTTTACTGGAAATCATTTCTGAGCATCGGAAAATTGAATTGACTTTAAAATAAAATCCTTTGCCCAAAAAGAGCAAAGGAAAACAACAACAGACATTCATTCCTAAAACGAATGTATTATTTAAAAGGATATAACCGAAATCTCTTTATTTTCAAGCCATCCTGAACTTTTCAAATCGTTCAGTTGAATGGTTCCGGTTACATATTCATACTCTTTGCTTTTATACGATTCTTCTATATTCTTAAAAATCTTCAAATCAATTTTTTGTTCTGGTTTAAATCCGACATAAAACTTTTTTTCGGAAGAATATTCGCCATGAAATCCGTTTTTAATTCCCTTTCTCAACTCATATTTATATCCATAACGAAGAGCGGAAATATCGCTCAAAACTGCTGATGAAGTAGGATAGCGACCTGCGCCTTTGCCATAAAGAAATTGCTCATCGGCAAGTGCGCTTCCGATCAGAACACCATTGTATTCGTTATTCACCAATCCAAGCGTTTTCGACTTTTCAATAAAAGAAGGAATCACCGTGGGAACTAAATTCTGGCTTTCATCAAGAGAGCATGCTGCGATTAGTTTGATGATAAATCCTTTTTCAGAAGCATATTGAAAATCTTCCGTTTTAAGCGCAGTAATTCCTTTTTTTAGAATATCATTTGGAGAAATCAATCGTCCGAATGCGTGAAGTGTGATGATGGAAAGTTTATAAGCCGCATCAATTCCTTCCACATCCAAATCCGGATTGCTTTCTGCAAAACCTTTATCCTGAGCGTCTTTCAGCGAATTGTCATAGGATTCATTTTCCGTTTTCATTTTCGTCAAAATGTAGTTCGTAGAACCATTGACGATTCCGTTTACATAATTCAGCAAATCGTTGTCATAATATTCTTCCAGATTGCGCAAAATCGGAACACTTCCGCAAACAGCGGCTTCGTATAAAAAGGAAACATTATTATTTCTTTGCAATTCAATAAGTTCCAAATGGTGTTCAGCAATCATTTTTT
>CALLXZ010000168.1 GCA_937875605.1 uncultured Moheibacter sp. | reverse complement strand
CATCGCCGATCCATTGATAAGTGTAATTTCCGATTTGTTGTTCGGTTTCGGTAGCTTTTCCGCTTTTTGGATTGAAGTCTATGAAAAATAAAGTCAAAGCATTAGAAACCGATGTGGAATTGCAAAAAGCAGAATTGAAATGGCAGGAATTAAATCTTGACAATCTGAAAAATCAAGCCGTGACTAAATTGGAAAAAGAACAAATAATGCTTGATTTCTACGAAGAATCGGGGTTGAAACAAGCCGAATCGATTATTTCTGCTTCGACTTTGAGTTATAGAAGCGGTGAAATCAGTTTTGCGGAATTGAGTCAATTCATTGCGCAGGCGATTTCCATCAAACAAAATTATTTGGATGCTTTGAATTTGTACAACCAATCGATGATCGAATATCAATATTTAGCCAATCAAAATTAATACAGATGAAATCGAAGATTGACTTTGTCGAATTAACATTTCATGAATACAAACAATTAAATAAAATGAACATGAGTAAAAAATTAAAATATATCATTCCGGCAATTATCATTTCGTCCTTATTTATTTCTTGTAATTCAAAAAACGAAAAGGCAGAAACCGAAGAACACGGTGAAGGCGATGGACACGACCATGGCGAAGAAAATGAAAACGAAGTGACGCTAAGCGAGAAACAGGTCAAAGCCATCAAGCTTGAATTTGGAGAAATCGAAATGAAAGAACTGAAAGATGCTATCAAAGCCAATGGTTTCCTGAAAGTTCCCAATCAAAACAAGGCGCAGGTTACGTCTTTGTATTCAGGACAAATCAAATCCATCCGAGTTCAACCGGGCGATTACGTCGGAAAAGGTCAAACCATCGCAGTAATTGAAAATCCAAATCAGGTAATGGTTCAGGAACAATATCTGACCGTTGTCGGACAAATTCAGATGACACAAACCGAAGTAAAACGTCAGAAAGAATTGTATGAAGGAAATGCGGGAGCACTGAAAAATCTTCAATACGCCGAAAGCCAGCTTCGAACTTTACAAACGCAACGCGCTTCATTAGCAAAACAATTACAAATGATGGGAATCAATCCGGGTTCTGTTTCAGCCAAAAATCTGAATTCAAGCATGACGGTTAAAGCTCCGATTTCGGGTGTGATTGCGTCGGTTTTGGTTGACATTGGGTCGTATGTAGATGTTTCGTTTCCGATTGTGGAGATGGTCGATAATTCTAATCTGCATTTGGATTTGGATGTTTTTGAAAAGGATTTGTCAAAAATTCAGAAAGGACAATTGATTCATTTTACATTGACCAATAATCCGACGAAAGAATACGATGCGGAGATTTTTTCCATCGGTTCGACTTTTGAAGACCAAAGCAAAGCCGTTCCGGTTCATGCACGTGTGAAAGGTGAGAAAACCGGATTGATAGATGGGATGAACGTCGTAGCAATCATCAGCATCGGGAATAATTTAGTATCAGCAGTTCCGTCAGATGCATTGGTAAATGTGGGCGCAGAAGATTTTATTTTCATTCAGAAAGTTGTTCCGCACGAACATTCGGAAGAAGAACATGAACACGAATATACATTTGAGAAAATTCCGGTTGCAAAAGGAACTTCGGATATAGGGTTTACGCAAATCACACCTTTGAAATCGATTCCTGAAAATGCGAAAATCGTAACGAAGGGTGCTTTTTTCATCTTGGCAAAAATGAATAATTCAGGAGAACACGGTCATGCGCATTGATGAATGTCAATGTTTTTGAATGGTATAATTCATAAATTTGGAAGACGATGCAAGATTTAGATGAAATATTAAAATCGAGGAAAATCCAACCCACAGCGATGCGCGTTTTGGTGTTAAAAGAATTGCAAAATTCTGAACACGCAGTCAGCTTAAATGAACTAGAAAGTTTATTTGACCAAGCCGATAAAACTACGCTTTATAGGACTTTGAAGACCTTTGAGAAAAATAAACTTGCGCACAGTATAGACGACGGAACAGGTTCGCTGAAATACGCGCTTTGTGACGAAACCTGCGAATGTTTACCAGAAGAAGCGCATATTCATTTTCATTGCAACAAATGCGGGTTGACGTTTTGTGTAAAAGATTACAATTTGCCCAAAATCCAGCTTCCCAAAAAGTTCAAAGCAGAAGAAACAAGTCTGGTTGTGAAGGGCTTATGTGAGAAGTGTAGTTGAATTAGGTTCCATAAATACGCTTTAAATGACAAATAAAAAACCGGAAACAGAAGTTTCCGGTTTTTCTCTATTTTTTTAATTAAAAATTACTTCAATTTAATGATCAATAAATCAGATGAACCCTGGTTTTCCGAAATATCTCCATTGCTACTTTCCGTCGTACCCACGGCAATAATGGTATTATCAGGTTTTTGAATGGCATCGTACGCAAAATCAAAACCGGAACCCCCTACACTTTTTTGCCAAAGCATTTCGCCTTCGTTATCTGTCTTGATGATCCAGGCATCATTTCCTCCTTTATTTCCGGTAACATTTCCATTTGAGCTTTTTGAACTTCCGGAAATAAGGAAACCGTTATCCGAAGTCAAGATCACAGAACGGGCCACATCAAAATCATTTCCACCGAAAGATTTTTCCCATATCAATTCTCCGTTTGGCGTAATTTTCATCATCCACAAATCGGCCGATCCTTTGTTTTCCAAAACGAACTGATCATCGCTTCTTGTATCACCCGTTATGATGTAGTTCCCATCTCCTGAAGGCGTTATGGCTCTGGCTTCGTCGATTCGGCTTCCCCCATAATTTTTGGTCCAAACCAATTCTCCCGTTTGGGAAATCTTGATAATCCAGAAGTCGTAAGTTCCTAAATTGTTAAAAATATCGGTTTCATAACTATCGGAAGAACCCACGATGATAAAGCCGTTGTCTTCGGTTTGAACGGCTCCATAAGGTGTATCTGTGAAGAATCCGCCATAATGTTTGCTCCACTCTTTCGTTCCGTTTGCACTTATTTTTATCATCCAATAGTTTCCTCCCGGATGAAGCGTTTTCCCTTCACCTCCTGATGCAAATGCATCCAAAAGACCGGTCAACAAAAATCCGCCATCACTGGATGGTGTGATGACAAATCCTGTATCACCTCCCTCAAATCCAAAGGTTTTTTGCCAGAGCAAATTTCCACCGGAATCCAGCTTTGCCACCCAGGCATCCGACATTCCAAAATTTTCTGAAA
>CALLXZ010000167.1 GCA_937875605.1 uncultured Moheibacter sp. | reverse complement strand
TCTTCCACTGTAAGATAAACAACTTCTTTTTTAGGTTTGTGGTTTACATGCATCATAAAAGGATTTCTATCCAAATACCCTAAAGAAATCCCTACTCTAACCATCTGTTTGAATCTCTGAATAGTTTTATAGACTGTATGAAGAGAGAATCTCTTTTCTGTTTTGAGGTAGAATTCAAAGTCTTCAACAAAGGCATATTTTAGCTCTTTTAAGCCAATGTCTTTTCTTTTGTAAGCAAACCATAGAAAAGTTTTCAAATGCTTCTGGGTCTGATGAAATTTAGCAATGGATGATTCTGTAGTTTCAATTCCAACTAACTTTTTCTGTTTTTGGATATGCAATTCAAATACTTCTAGGATTGTTCTGTCCTTATCAAGTTTAACACCTGTGTATTGGTTGTAGATGTCTCTTACATTGAAATCAATTTCCTGAACTTGTAGAAATAAAAAAGCCTTATTAATTTTATTCTTAATAAGGCTTAATTGATTGTTAATGAAATTATTTTCTTCATCAGGGGGTTGAGCAAATTGCTCTTTATTGTTCCAATTATCAGGATTAATGAATAATCCAGTTGAAAAAATCTTTCTCACTCCATTCAATGTAATTCTACATCTAATAGGAGCTTTATTTTGTTTGCTTAGTTTATTCCTACTTAAAAGGAACAATATCTTAAAATCTTTTGCTTTCATAGTGTTTAATGGGGTTTGAAGGGTGTACCTAGAAGAAAATTGGGTGTACCTAATTGTATGCCTAATTCAGCACTTAATTTGAATTAATGAAATTTAATCTGAAAAAGAAAAATTCTTAAACTCCTCAACACCAACTTAAACCAAAAAAGACTCTCAGTTTCCTGAAAGTCTTTTTGAATATTTGTGGGAGCAGAGGGGCTCGAACCCCCGACCCTCTGCTTGTAAGGCAGATGCTCTGAACCAACTGAGCTATGCTCCCTTCAAATTCGGATTGCAAATATAAGTACGATTTTTAGTTCTGCAAATAATTTTTTCAAATTTGGGTAAAATATTTTTAAAGTTTAAATTCGCCGACTGATTTACAAAGGATTATGGGAAAGAATAAACTGAAACGGTTTTCGGAAAACAAAACATTTGAAAACGTTTTCCAGCCAACGCGTGCAGAAATGCTGGAAGGATTTGATTTAAAAGGAAAATGGAACGAAAAGATTTTCCAAAATGAGAATCCAATCGTATTGGAACTGGGTTGTGGAAAAGGCGAATATACCGTTGCGCTCGCCGAAAAATATCCGGAGAAAAATTTCATCGGCATTGATATAAAAGGCGCTCGGTTTTGGCGAGGCGCTAAAACAGCTGTGGAGTCAGGAATGCGAAATGCTGCTTTTATGCGTACACAGATTGAATTGATTGATTTTGGATTTGGGGAAAACGAAGTAAGCGAAATCTGGATTACGTTTCCCGATCCGCAAATTAAACTTCGACGCACCAAACACCGATTGACGCATCCTGATTTTCTCAGAAAGTATCATAAAGTTTTGCATGAAAAAGGAATCGTTCATCTGAAAACCGATAGCGAATTTCTGCATGGTTATACTCATGGCGTGCTTCAAATCGAAGGACACGAAATCATTCTTTCCAACCATCAAGTTTACCATCCCGACAACCATGAAATTCCCGAAGAGGTCACTTCTGTTCAAACTTTTTACGAACAAAAATTCTTAGAAGAGAATAAAAATATTACGTACATTCGTTTCTCTTTAAATTATTAACACACAATGAAAAAGACAATTTTTACACTTTCGTTCATCCTGTTTTTTGGGTTTCTATCTGCTCAACATGACGAAAACAAATGGTTCTATGCCAATATGCATGTGGAAAGTGCTCAAGCATTAAAAAATTTAGATCCTGACGGAATCCAGATTCTGGCTACGCATACTAATCAATCTGCTGTTTATGTAAACGAAGAGCTGGCACATCATTTACATCATAATATTTTGACCCACGGTCCCGGGTTTTTATTGAGAAAATCGGAAGAAGATGCCGTTTCTTTTATTCAAAAAAGTTTTGAAAGTCGATTTAATGTGATGGATTTTACCATCACGGAAGATGCTTTTGTGGAGCAATGTATTGATTTGGTAAATGCTCAGAACATAGAAGAAACGATTTTGATGCTTCAAGCTTTTGGAACGCGTTATCATGAACGACCGGAAGCAGTTCAGGCCATCAATGCCATCAAAGCAAAATGGGAAGCGCTGGCTGCAGCTGCTGGAAGAACAGATGTTTCTTTTGAGATCGTAGAGCACTTTGGTTCGCCTATGCCTTCACTCATTATGACTATAAATGGAGTTGATAATCCGGATGAATATGTCATCATCGGCGGTCACGCAGATTCCATTACTTGGTCGGCAAGCAATGCGCCGGGTGCCGACGACAATGCTTCGGGAATAGGAACCATAACGGAGGTCATCCGTGTGTTGCTTGAAACCGGATACCGCCCTCAAAAAACCGTTCAGTTTATGGCGTATGCAGCCGAAGAAATCGGATTGGTAGGTTCAGACGAAATTGCTCAAACTTATTTTGACGAAGGAAAAAATGTAGTAGCGTATGTTCAGTTTGACATGACCAACTACAAAGGATCTACACAAGACATCGCCATCATCGAAGATGACCATACAAGTGATGATTTGAATATCTTTTTAATCGAATTATTGGAGCATTATAATTCTACCGGAGCGCATGCTTTGACCTATACCAGTTCGGCTTGTAATTATGCTTGTTCTGACCACGCCAGCTGGGAAGCAAGAGGATATTTGGCTTCGTTTCCATTTGAAGCGAGATTCAACCAAAGCAACCCAGAAATTCACACGACCGGAGATGTTTATTCGGTAAGTGGGAATTCCAACCATGCGGCTAAATTTTCCAAATTAGGATTGGAATTCATCATTGAGGTTGCGAAAAGATCCACGCTTTCTACTTCGGAAGTGGACAAACCTACAGCAAATGTCGTGGTAAACAACAAAGAATTACTATATGAAATCAACAATATGAACGGAAAAATTAAATCGTTAAACATTGTCGATACTTCCGCCCGAAATGTATTATCAAAATCCGATTTGGAAACGAAAGGAAAGATTTCCATTGCTTCATTGCCTGCCGGTGTTTATGTTGCCGTATTTAAAGATGCAAATGGAAAATCCATCGTGAAAAAGTTCTTGGTCAAATAAAATTTCAACCTATATAAAACGAAAAAGCAACCCTGAAAAGAGTTGCTTTTTTTATAAATTGAATTGTTCAATTATTTCTTAGAACCATTGTTTTTGGTTGGTCACATAGGTTTCGTCAAATTCTTCGTCAGATTTCGTCAGGTAAATTATTCCTTCTATCAAACCGATGATTCCTCCTACTCCACATGTCAAAACTCCAATTACTAATTGAATGATTCCGGTTTGCGTATAACCCAAATAAAATTTGTGAACGCCTAATCCTCCTAAAAGAATTCCTAAAATTCCGGCAATCATTTTTTTATCTGATGTTTTCTGTCCTTGTGGTTGAGGTTCTGTTGAATGTACTTCCATTTTTATGAATTGTTTTCGATTAATTTTTTACAAATTAAATTAAAATGATTTAAACCATTCTTGAAATTTATCACCTAATACAGGAACTAATTTCTTTTCATTGTTTAAAGCACCCATAAATCCAATAATCCACAACACTAATGGAAATAAATACAAAATATTAAAAATCATTGCCATTTTTGGCATCGCCATACCTACAGCAAATGCGATTACAGATATTGCAATATTAATCACGATCAAACCAAGCATCTGTCTGATATGAAAACTTGTATATTCCGTTTTTTCCTTTCTTGTTACAAAGGCAATTATCCAACCAATTAGCGTTAGATACGTTACAATTCCCGTCGTTTTTTCGTCCATAATTTTTAGATTTTAATTGTTAACAAAATTAACTTTTTTTCCCACTCGTACAAGTTTTTGAATTTAAAGATTTTATGAACAAATTATAAGTTAAATGGAATGATGTATATTTGTTGCCGAATTGGTGTCCGCCTCATGCGGATTAAAAGGGAATTCGGTGCGAGTCCGAAACTGTCCCCGCAACTGTAAGTTCATTTCTTAGCTTTCTACAATCCACTGTGCGTCAATTGCGTATGGGAAGGAAAAAAGCAGAACAAGTCAGGAGACCTGCCAGTTCAATAATTAAAATAATTTTTGTTTTCGGAGGAAAGACAAATTATACTATGAAAAACATTTTTGTTTTAATGTGTTTCCTGTTGGGCTTTCAACTGGTTTCAGCACAAAATGACACGATACAGCTGCAAGAATCAAATCTTTCGGACAAGAAAATCATTCGCTCTTCCCAAACCCAAAATGTCATCACATTTTCTGATTCTGTCATGAAAAGAAGCCAGCCTTCTTTGACCAATTTACTCAATTTCAACACGCCGATTTATTTTAAGGAAAACGGAGCCGGAATGGTTTCATCGCCTTCATTTCGCGGAACAACCGCTTCGCAAACCGTCGTTTTGTGGAATGGAATCAACATCAATTCGCAAACGACCGGGCAAACGGATTTCAATACGGTCAACATTCGCGGATTTGATAAAATCAATGTCAAAGGCGGCGGCGGAAATATCGCAGAAACCAATA
>CALLXZ010000166.1 GCA_937875605.1 uncultured Moheibacter sp. | reverse complement strand
TGGCTGGATACAAAGATGGAGATTTCTCTATGATCTTGGGTTATCCGGGAAGAACAAACCGTTGGATGCCGGCAGGTGGAGTAGAACAGAACATCAACTATGCTTATCCGGCGTGGGTGGAAGGTTCTAAATTGGGAATGGATGTTTTGAAAAAATATATGGACAAAGACCAGAAAGTAAAATTGGACTATGCATCTAAATATGCAGGACTGGCAAACTACTGGAAAAACCGTGCGGGAATGATCGATGCTTTGAAACAACATAAAACAGTTGATTCTAAAAGAAAGACTGAAAAAGATTTTACCAAATGGGCACAAAAAGGCGATAAAAAAGCGAAATATGGTGATATCGTACAAATCATTGATAATTATTATTCTAAAACTAATGAGAGTGCTCGTCACAATAATTATTTGATGACCATTTTGCGTTCAAGCACATTTGCTGCGGTTCCTGCGAATTTGGGGAAAACATTGGAACAATATGCAAACGAAAATAATGCAAAACGCAAAGAAATGCGCCCGGGAATTGAGGATATGATTAATGGGATTTTTGATGGAGCTTATATGCCATTGGAAGAAGACGTTTTGGCGTCCCAATTAAATTTATATTACACTAAAGCTGCGAAAGGAGGTTTGGCTCCTTACGTAAAAGAGGTAGGTGATAAAACAAAAGGAAACTTCAAGGATTATGTAAATAAAACTTTTGCAACGAGTATCTTCACTAAGAAAGAACAGTTGTTGAAATATTTGGACAATCCTGTTGCTGCAACTATCCAGGGAGATGAATTGTATAAATTATCAACTGATTTAATGACTCGTTACCGTGCAGAAACTCCGGAAGAGAAAGCACAGAAAGATAGTTATAACAAATCTTTTCGTCTATTAGTGGAAGGGTTGAGAGAGTCAGGTTTGAGTCCGATCGAATATCCGGATGCAAACAGTACATTGCGTTTGACTTACGGTAAAGTGGTTGATTTGCCATTAGGTAAAAAAGTAAACGATGCTAAATTTAACTATTATACAACTTTGAAAGGAACCATTGCTAAACACAAAGAAAGCGATGATGAATTTGATGCACCACAAAGATTAATTGACTTGTACAATAAAAAAGAGTATGGTCAGTATGCCGATAAAAGCGGTGAGTTGTGGGTGAATTTCCTGACAGACCACGACATCACAGGAGGAAACTCAGGATCGCCTGTATTGAACGGAAAAGGAGAATTAATCGGTTTGGCATTCGACGGAAACATCGAAGCCATGGCGGGTGATGTGATCTTCGACCCGAAATTACAGAGAACGATTTCTGTTGATATCCGTTATGTACTTTTCGTAATTGATAAATATGCTGGAGCAAAAAATATCATTGACGAATTGACTTTGGTGAAATAATTTGTTTCTCAAATTATATGAAATTAAAATCCCGCTTGTTAAGCGGGATTTTTTAGTAAAAATCAAAAATTATTTACAAGGATTCTTTGCTTTAGATTTCTCACCATCCGCAGTAAAACCTTTAGAATTTATCAAATCCAAAATGCTCGTATAAGGCGTACCGTCGGAGCTATATTGCAAATAAAGATTGCCCGTTTTGGTATCCACTTTAACATCAAAAATACCTTCTTGATTTTTTAATTCATCCATGACAGCATTGCTGCCTTTTTCACAACTGATATTGGTTTTGATGAGTGTATAACCCTCGAGATTGTTGTAATCTGTGTGGTCGGCAGGTTTAGGTTCCTTTACAGTTTCCCATTTCTTTTTGAAAAAATATTCCTGAAACAAACCATCTTTCGTATACACTTTTAACCAATAAGCGTAAGCATCCTTGAAACGACCTTCATTCAAATCAAATTCATAATCGTACGTAGGACCTTCGAAATTGTAGGTATAATCTTGACCCTTTCTGACAGCTAATTCCTCCACAGTATAAGTACTGAAAACCAAACTGACGATAGGGGCATCCGTTTTATAACTCAAGACATTTTTCTTTTCATCAATTTCTGCCGTCAATTTGTATTTGGCATTGAATGCTTCTTCTTGTCCGGCTCCACTGATGTAGTTTTGACCAAAACCCATTGATAAACAATTTACGAAGCCGATTAGAATTATTAAATTTTTCATGATTTTCATTTTTTTATAAATGTAAATACATCTGAATCTCAACACAACAACCTATCGACCAACGACATTTTTAATAGACAAAGGATAAATTATAGACAAAAAAAGACATCCCTTCGAGATGTCTTTTCCTGATAATTTATTTAATTCTAAATTTGAATTAAAGCGTTCCTCTTTTTTCCTGTTCTCTTTCGATGGATTCGAACAATGCTTTAAAATTGCCAGCTCCAAATCCGCGCGCACCCATTCGCTGAATTACTTCATAGAAAAGGGTAGGGCGGTCTTCTACCGGTTTGGTAAAGATTTGTAACAAATAGCCTTCTTCGTCTGCATCAATCATAATTCCTAATTTTTGCAATTCATTGATGTCTTCTTTGAATTTGCTCATATGGTCTTTCAGTCGTTCCGGAATAGCATCATAATAAGCTTGTGGGGGGATTGATAGAAACTCAACACCTCTTGCTTTCATTTCAGCAACCGTTTTGATAATGTCATCTGTTGCTAAAGCCAAATGCTGAACGCCCGGACTTTCATAAAAATCCAAATATTCTTCGATTTGAGAACGTTTTTTTCCTTCTGCCGGTTCGTTTATCGGGAATTTGATGCGTCCGTTTCCGTTTGCCATCACTTTTGACATTAAAGCCGAATATTCAGTTGTAATTTGTTTGTCATCAAACGAAAGGAAGTTTACAAATCCCATGATATCTTCAAACCATTTTACCCAAACATCCATTTGGTTCCAACCTACGTTTCCGACCATGTGATCGATGAATTTCAACCCAACCGGAGCCGGATTATAATCGGTTTCCCATTTTACATATCCGGGCATGAAAAGTCCGTTGTAATTTTTACGTTCTGTAAACATAAAAACCGTTTCACCGTATCCAAAAATTCCTGCCTGAACGATTTCTCCGTTTTCATCGGACGTAGCTTTTGGTTCCATAAAAGAAACCGCACCGCGTTTGGTTGTTTCCTCGTATGCACTTCTTGCATCATCTACCCAAAGTGCGATGATTTTTACACCATCACCGTGTTTTTTGACGTGTTCTCCAATCGGTGAATCAGAGTTTAAAGCCGTCGTCAATACCAAACGAATTTTATCTTGTTTGATAACATAAGAAGCTCTGTCTTTTAATCCTGTTTCCAGTCCCGCATAGGCTTCTGACTGAAACCCAAATGCTGTTTTATAATAGTGTGCAGCTTGTTTTGCATTTCCTACATAGAACTCTACATAATCCGTACCTAATAAGGGTAAGAAATCCTGAGCTCCTTCAAATATTTTTTCCAAACCGTATTCTACGCTTTTTAATTCTTGTGACATGATTGTATTTTTTAATATAAATGTGAATAAATATGATTTCTAATTGATTTAAAGTTAGTTGAAAAATCAATTAGACCACATCGCCCGATGCAAAACAGAAAGTAAAACCCGATTGTACATATCTCCCAAAGATACGAAACAAATCTAACTCAAAACAAAGCTTAGTTTGAAAAATGATTTGGAAAAGCTTTTTCCGGTTTTTGTTCAAAAATATTCAATAAAATCCAGGACTTCAAAAAGCCGAAACCGTAACATATAAATTGAATTAAAGATGTCAGAATACTCAAAATTCCAACATTAATACTTTTAAATTTAATAGAAGAAAATAAAAAAAGAAGGAAAAAGTAGAATTTTAAAGGAATGATGAAAATGATTCCCAAAATAAACCAAGAATAATTAATCCAATACGAACCGATGTTTGAAATATAAACTTTCATATTAGTCAAACCATAGAAAAAAAACAAAATGGAAATTAAAGAATACACCAAAAAAACACTTGGAAACCAAAACGTTAATTTCGTGTATTTCGGATGGCGTTGATTCAAAATCGGTCTTGCTACTCCAAATTGATAAACCTGTTTCGCAAATTTCTTTAAGGAAGTTCTCCGTTTATGAAAAATCTTTGCCTTGGGAAATAACCTCGTCTCAAACCCGTTTTCCCATAAAGTCATACTCAGATCCGGATCTTCACCGATTCGTAAATTCCCAAACCCACCTGTTTTCAAGAAAGCTTCTTTACTGATTCCCATATTGAAACTTCTCGGCTGAAATTTACCGATGTGTTTTTTGCCACCACGAATGCCGCCAGTCGTCAGAAAAGAAGTCATGGAAAACGTGATTGCTTTTTGTAAATCCGTAAAACTTTTATCCGCTGCATCCGGTCCTCCAAAAGCATCCACATAATTTGAATCTAATTCCTTCCGAACCGTTTCTATATAATCCTTCGGAGCAATTGTATCTGAATCCAGAAAAATGAAATAATTTCCCGAAGCCCGTTCCATTCCATAATTTCGGGATTTTGCAGGGCCGGAATTTTCTTTATAGAAATACCGGATATTTAAATTTGAATGGAATTGATTTACAAGGCGTTCCAAAGAATTTTCCGAACCATCGTCCACAATTAGAATTTCAAAATCAGAATCGGTTTGTTTTTCCAAACTTTGCAAAAGCTCAGACAATTCTTCTTCTCGCTCATAAACGGCGATAATTATAGAAAAATTTAATTTCAATCCGTAATTTTTCATCAAATTAAATTGAAATATTTAACCCGTACAAATTTAATCTATACCGATTAGCGGACTAT
>CALLXZ010000165.1 GCA_937875605.1 uncultured Moheibacter sp. | reverse complement strand
GGTAAAAAATGGGACAAAGCAATTAAAGAATTGACGTCAAACAAACTTACCAAAGTTGAGAAAACGGAGGAAGGATTGATTGTGGAAACAATTTGATTTGAAGATTCGAAAAGAAAATGATATAAAAAGAACTGCTCAAAGGTGGTTCTTTTTTTTATTAAATTTGATCAGATTTAATAAATATTATGCCTCGAAAACTCCTCGCTCGTTTCCAGTTTTTATCAGATTCTGATCAATATTTAGAATTATTGGAACAAGCTGAAATTTCTTATTGCCTCTCCGGAATGGGAATCGAACAAGAAGGTCAAACGAATTATAGTGAATGCCTAGAAGTTTGGGTGGATGAAGATAATTTTGATAAAGCTGTACAAGTGGTAAAACAAAATGAGTATTTCAGTGCTTGTCCTAAATGCGGTTCAAAAGATTTATCAGAAGCTGTTATCGAAAATTTAAAATCAAATCTTAATCCTATTGCAAAAATATTTATGGGCTTTAGATTGAATTCAAAAAATAAATCAACTTTTTACAATAAATGTAATAACTGCGGAAACATCTTCCAATAAAATATCAAACTATCGTCCTCTTCGGGTTCAAATTCATAAAAACAATTGCAAACAAAATAATTGCGATCCCGAGCCATTGAACTCCTAAGACTTGTTCGTTCAATAAAATAAATGCCATCAAAACGGAAACCGGTAATTCCATCGAAGAAATGATACTACCCAATCCCAATCCGGTTTTTGGAAATCCGAGATTGAATAAAATTGGTGGCAAAACGGTTCCGAAAAGTGAAAGGAACAATCCATATTTCCATAAAATATTGAAATCGAAAGCTTTGGATTTGTAAAATGTAAATCCAATTTCATCATAGAAATTTGAAACTCCTTCAAATAAATAAGGTCCAATTTGAGTCAGAAATGAAAAAGTCAAAACTACTATAGAGCCACCACAGAGCATAAGAAAACTTTTACGCAAAACGGGTAAATTGAGCGCAATTTTATTGGACGTGAACATGGTCGTTGAAAAAGACATGGCTGCCAACATCCCAAATAGAATTCCGCGCCAGTCCAATTCTATTTCAGAATTGATGACATTAGTTGCCAATAAAGTTCCTAATAAAATGATGACAGTTGCAATGATTTTACGTGCAGCAGGCAGTTTTCGATTGAGAATACTTTCTACGACTACACCTATCCAGACCGATTGCATCAACAAAACGATTGCGATAGAAACATTGATAAATTGTACAGATAAGTAATAAAACAAACTTGTAAATCCCAAAGAAGTTCCCGACAACATCAATTTCCAAACATCAGATTTTTGAGGTTTTTGCAATGTTTTTTTTGAGGTTTTGGTTTGAATTAAATTCAAAATCAAAAGTCCAATTAAACCCAGAATAAACTGTGAAGTCGTTACTTCTGCAGTTGTAAAACCGTTTTTGTAAGCAATTTTCACGATGGTTGCGAGCATTCCATAAATACTTGCACCAAATCCAACCAGCAAAACGCCTTTCAGCAAATCATTCTTTCTCATAATTCAAAAACAGCCTGCAAAAGTCCTACAATTTAACCAAACTGGCAAATCAAACCAATTTCATTTTTGTAAATTCCACCAACAATCCAACTGATCCGTCGCCATGTGCATCAAAAGCCCGATAGCGATAATTCTCGTTTTGGGAAAGAAAAGCATCAAAACATAAACAGCCATTGCCCAGTATGTATGCAAAGGATGAAAGTTAATACTGCAACGGTTTGGTTCGAAAATAGGCGAAGCAAAAATATGATCTAAATCCACCAACATGGTCAATAAAAAAACGGCACTTACTTTTTTCCAATCTTTTCGAAAGAAAGTGAACGCAAGGATTATCGGAAATCCAAAGTGAAGAAAATAATGAACAAAGACCTGCATGATTTGGTTAAATACAAAACAAAATTCCATCAAAAAACGCAGACCCCATTACGAAATTTGCGTTTTTTCTTGGAAACAAAAGGATAATTAAAATTATTTATTTTCTTCAGCATTGTGCTGACCATGAGCGCCTTTTACATGTTCGTTGATCGTCAAATCTGCATTTACCGAATAAGCACTTCCGAAACCATTTACATACGAACCTTTAATCGGTTTCAAATCAAACAACACAAAATCGTTCAATTCCGAAAGCATCTTCACGATATTTCCATGACGCTCCTCAAGCGCTTTTACCGAACGCTCAAAAAACTCCGTTCCTGATTCTACTAAAACGGGTTCACACTCCATCGTCAAACGATTTCGTGCATAAATTTGTTTGTGAGCGGCTTCATCTTCGATTAACATCACCGAAACTTTTTTCTGATCCCGTAAATTTTTGGTATGCTTTGCCATAAACGAAACCAAAACCTGGAAACTCCCGTCCACGTTTGCATACGGTGCATAACTTGAATTTGGATCTCCATCCGCATCGATTGTCGCTAAAATTACCGACTTCGTACCATCGATCAGCTCTCCGATTTTTGGTGCTTTTGGCTTCACTTTCTTTTGATCTTCAACTATATTGCTCATATTTTTCTAAAAATTAATATTCATCAAACTTAGCCAAAGTAATTCATTTATAATATGATATATGTAAGTTTCCAAAAGATTTTACATATTTTTTTGGCGTGCCGCCGTTGCTTTAAAAGCCGCCTCAGTTTCAAAAGAGGATTCCGCAACGGCGTCGGGCTATCCGTTGCAATCTTTTTGAGCTTCGCTTTCAAAAAGGATTTTCACTACTATCCCTCACGCAAAATACGTTTAAATAAAAAACAGCTGAGGTTTTTTTACTGAATTTATTTTAGTGCTTTTTGTAAATCTCTGCTTCCATGCAAAATGCGAACTATTCTGACATGATTCCTTAGGATTCTGTAAAAAATAACATGTGAAATAAAAGGAAAACTATAAAGTCCTTGTTTGATTTCATTTCGTTTTTTGCCGATTTCAGGATTTTGAGAAAGGTTTTCAAAACAATTTTTCAATTCAATTAAATACTGAATGGCGAGGTTTTCACCAAATCTATACTTTCCATAGTCATAAATTGACTCAATATCTTCTTGTGATTTTTTAGATAAAATGTATTTATCCATTCTTTTTGGATTCAATGATTTGATCCATCGTCATGGAAGAATTTTCCCCTTCCCAACCCAATTCAATTTCTTTTCTCAGATCCTGAATGACTTTTTCACGGTAGATTCTATGAAGTCGTAGTGCATCTCTAATCAATTCACTATTGTTTTGATATTCTCCTGAAGCAACTTGTTCGGAAATATATTCTTCTTGTTTTTTGGTTAAACTAACATTCATAAAGGATAGTTTTATCTCTATATAGCAAATATAGACATAAATTTAATTGATTTTAAAGAGGAAAATAAAAAAACCTCCAAGGTTTCTAAAACCTTGGAGGTTGGGAATGTATTAAAAAAATCTTTAATTCTCCATATAACTCTCCACACTTGGACAAGTACAGATTAAATTTCTGTCTC
>CALLXZ010000164.1 GCA_937875605.1 uncultured Moheibacter sp. | reverse complement strand
AAACCTACTGTAGATGGTGGTTTCATTTTTATTGTAAATGGCGGGAGCGATTATTCTGCTGTGAAGATAAGTGATACTTTTGGTATAGAATGGGAGTTGCCCTTGCAAACAAACGGTTCGTATTGGGTGAACGACATAATAGAAAATCCCAACGGCAGTTTTACGTTTGTAGGCACCACTAACGATGAAGAGATTTTAGGACATTCCGGCAACCACTATGACGGATGGATCGGTCGCATTTCTGCAAGCGGTACACTCCAGTGGCAAAAAGCCATGGGGCATGATGATGCCGGAGATTATTTTGATAATATAATTGTTTCAAATGACGGGCGGTATTTCATAACCGGTGGAACCAATACCGAACAAATTTCCGGACATAATGGTGGTGATAACTATGATGTTTGGGTTTTAGAGGTAAACAGCAGCGGAGATATGGTCTGGGAAAATCTATTTGGAGGTCCCAGGGATGAGGGTTCACTTGATATAATTATCAACACGGATGGAAACCTTATAGTTCATGGTTATGTTTCTCAAGTTGAAGATTATGATGTTTTTTTGGCAAGATTAAGTACAGGTTCAGGTGCTCTATTGAATTATAGAGAGTATGGCGGATCAGGAAACGAATATGCCGGAAGCGTTATACAAACAACAGATGGAGGTTATATCTTTGCAAGTACCACAAACTCCATAGACGGTGATATAGGTACACCCAACACAGATGGATATCTTGATATGTGGGTGGTGAAAACCTATGGGAACCTCAATCTGCAATGGGATAAAAGCATCGACTATTCTGACCAAGGAGGTTTAAGTGCGTATGCACGCAGTATGGTCAAGACCCAAGACGGTGGTTTTTTATTGGGCGGTTATACAGGTTTATACGATCCGGAAGAAGGGAATTATAGTTCTGCATTTTTAGTAAAAATAGGTGGTACGATGGGTGTTGATGATTTGGATAAACATAGTTTCCAACTCTATCCCAATCCGGCAAAAGATTTCGTGAACCTGAAAGGTTTGGAAAAAGGAACTCAAATCCGTATTTTGGATCTAAGCGGAAAATTGATTCATTCTGAAATAACTACTTCCGAAACAGCTCAAATCCATCTTCAACATTTGAATTCCGGAATTTATATAGTTGAAACCATTTCAAAAGGAATTAAAACCTCAAAGAAATTGATCGTTAAATGATACATTTGAAATAATATGAAAAAGCAAACTTTAATGATAGATGCAACCGAAGGTATCACTTCAGAAACGCAAACAGAAATCAACTCAATGATTCAAGAAGGTGTAGACGAAATTGAAATTTTACTGAAAAATACAAATGAAGTAGAGGACGATGATTTGATAGAACTTTTGGAAAAGGAAGTTCGGGAACTCTTAACTTCCAATGGTTTCGACGGCGATCATGCCACCATAAATCGAGCTTAAAATATGAAAGCTACTTTTGCTATACGCGTTTTCAACACTGACGAATTCCAATGGTTATTTGTGTTGGAAAATGAGGTGCTGGAATTATTTAATTTAATTGATGGGAAAAGTGAGAGATGCCACGTATCGGCAATTCGGAGTTTCGAATGGGAAGTTGACCGAAAAGGACGATTCCAACACGTCATAAAAACCCACAAAGGAGTGTTGGCTTTACAAAGTTTGCATATTAGTTTTTCAACCACACCGGAGATTTCGGAAGAAGCAAATGCTTTTCGGGAAAAAGTGATGGATGCTGCAAAAAATGCAAATTCGAATTTAAAAACATCAAATTAATTCACACCTTGTCAAGGTTATTTTCACAATGAAGATGAACCTTGACAAGGTTTTACTAAAATCTAAAAATTAAAATCATGATAAAATCATTCTTCATCGGATTCTTTGTCATCGCACTATTTGTAGTGGCAGGACTTTTCGTATTGCCGTATGGAATCGAAAATTGGGGCGTAGGAATTACCGTAGCTATTTTTACCGGATCGTTGATAGTGCTGATTATTTTATTTACGAAATTTTTCTTGGGAAGCAT
>CALLXZ010000163.1 GCA_937875605.1 uncultured Moheibacter sp. | reverse complement strand
ACGATTGATTGTGGAAGTTTTGTTTCGCCCAAAATCATTCCGCAGATGGCGGATTCGTCTGAAGTGTTAGAAGCTGTAAAAGAAATTTCGCATCGCTCCAAATTATCTGTCATCATTGCAAGTGAAGGAGGAGCAGATCGAGCTCTGAAACATGAAAACGTGGATTTGCTGGGATTTCCTTTTTCCATTTCGGAACAATTTCAAAAAGATAACACACATAAAAGCCGAGAAGAAGCCTTTCAAAGCATTTTGAATATTTATAAAATGACGGAAGGAACCGGAAAAGAAATATTGCTTTATTTTTCCATGGCATTTGGAAACCCATACAAAGAAGAATGGAATGTGGAATTGGTCAAAGAATGGGCGGCTCGTTTTGCGGATATGGGAATCCGTCGGATTAATTTGTCGGATACGACTTCAGTGGCGGAAACAAGGGATGTGGAAGAATTATTTAAAAACCTGATTGAGAAATATCCGGAAATTGAATTCGGAGCACATTTTCATTCGGAATATATGAATTGGCATCCCAAAGTAGATGCGGCTTATAAAAATGGTTGTAGGCGTTTTGATGGTGCAATAAAAGGATTTGGAGGTTGTCCGATGGCGAAAAGTGATTTGGTGGGAAATACGCCAACTGAAAAACTGATCACGTATGCAGAAAGCGTAGGAGCAGAACACGGACTGGATTTATTTGCTTTTGAATCGGCTTATAATTCCGCTTTGAAAGTGATGGGATAATGAAAGATAATTAAATTCGTTTTAAGAAAAAATAAGATTAATGAAAGTGAAGTTAATTTGGATTTTTTTAGCTGTTGGTTTTGTTTCCTGCAAAGGAAAATTTGATTTCTCCAAAAAGAAAGCCGAAGATGAAAAAATCGTTGTTCAGTACGGAGAACATTTCCTTACGGACAGAGACATTCGTCTGATACTTCCTCAGGATATTTCCAAAGAGGACAGTGCGAAATTAGTCAATACATACATCGAAGAATGGGTAAAGAAAAAAGCTATTGTTGATAAAGCAGAGGCTAATATAGATGAACTTACCCTGAAAGAAATTGATAACAAAATGATCGAATACCGTCAGGACCTGCTGATTAATTCGTATAATAATTATTTAATTGAGAAAAACATAAAAGATTCGGTTTCAGATCAGGATATTAGGGAATATTTTCAGAAACACAAAGAAAGTTTTCCATTGAGCAAAGAAGTGGTGCGGTATCGTTCGGTTACTGTTTTTAAAAGTGATGAGGGGCAAGCCGAGCGTTTGTTTAATACGGGAAAAGATGAAGATTTTGATGAATTGATGAAAATCGTTTTGACATCAGGAACGCCTTATCATGATAAAGACAGTATTTGGTATGCATCTGATGTTTTGCAGGGGCAGTTTCCACAACTAAATGAAGGTGATAATTTAAATCAGTTGCTGAACCGCAGAAGAGTAAAAATCGCCAATGATTCCATGGTCACGATGATTCGGATTCTTAATTTAAAGCCAAAAGGAAGTGAGGCTCCCTATGAATTTGTTAAACCTACGATAAAAAATCTGATACTTAACAAAAGAAAGTTAAATTTGCTCGGCGATTTACAAAAAGAATTGTATAAAGAAGCCATCAATAAAAATCAAATTAAAATAATGAGTCATAATAGTAAATAAGTTCATAATCAACTAATTTCCTTTAATGGCGAATTGTTTCTAAATAATTAAATTAATAAATATATAGATGAAAATTAAGATGTATGTTTTGGTAATGTTGACCTGCATGATTTCCAATTTTGCATGGGCTCAACCCAAACAAAATGATCCTACCGGACAAGTGAAATTAGACGGAGTAGCGGCTGTGGTAGGAGAAGAAGTAATTCTGGATTCCGATATAGAAAGAGATTACATTCAAGCTAAAATGCAAGGATATGAAGTCGAAAATGAATGTGATTTTCTGGAAAATATTTTGGTGGACAAATTATTGCTGACTAAAGCCAAAGAAGACACACTAATTATCATTACAAATGACCAAGTGGACAGGCAGGTGGACGGAACGATTCAGCGATTTTTAACACAAGGAAGTGAAAAGGAAATACTGGATTATTTCGGCTATGCAACTCTACCGGAATTTAAGCAGGATTTAAGAGGGATCATGCGTGACCAGGCTTATGCGCAGGAAAAACAAAATTTGATTACCAAAGGAATCGATGCTACACCCGAAGAAGTGCGTAATTTTTACGAAAAATATAAATCGGAACTTCCGGATATTCCTGAAGAGGTAAGTTTGGATCATATCGTCGTTTATCCTGAAATTTTCCCGGAAAACGAACAAAAGGTAATAGATGATTTAAAGAGTTATAAAAAAGAAATCGAAGAGGGAGCGAGCTTTGCGACCAAAGCCATTTTATATTCAAATGATCCCGGATCTGCATCCAACGGAGGTTTAATCCCAAATGTGAAGAGAGGTCAGATGGTACCGGAATTTGATGCAGTGGTGTTTAATTTACAGGAAGGAGAAATCTCCGAGCCGTTTAAAACAGAATTTGGCTACCACATTGCTATGCTGGAAAAACGAAGAGGACAGGAATTAGATATCCGACATATTTTGGTTCAGTTAAAGCCCACAACGGAAGAAATTGCGTTGACACGACAAAAACTGGATTCGGTAATTATAAAAGTAGAAGCTGGAGAAATGACTTTTAAAGAAGCTGCATTTCGTTATTCGATTGATAAATACACCAAATTTAACGGAGGTAGGCTGACAGACAGCAATTCTGGTGAAGACCGCATGGATCGTTCTAAATTACCAACCAAAATGTTAATGGCAATCAGTGGATTGAAAGACGGTGATATTTCTGAACCTTTTGAAGATGAATTTAACCGCCAATCTGTCTTACGAGTAATTAAACTTCAGCAAACGATTCCGGCGCATAAAATTAATCTCGAAACTGATTATGCCCGTTTGAAAAATCTCACTATCAATACTAAACGACAGGAAACCGTGATGAATTGGGTAGGTGAACAAATTAATGATACTTTTGTCAATATAGACGGGGACTATGATAATTGTACTTTCCGACTTGACTGGAGAAAGACTCAGTAATAGAATAAGATAAATATTTATAAAAAAACGCATTTGGGAAATCAGATGCGTTTTTTATATAATTACCATTAATTAATATGGTATTCATTCCCCCATTTTTAGTTTGAGAGCCCCCTATTAATCTGCAGTTTATAAATTCATTCTTACAATGGATGAAATTCTATATAAAAAACAGCCCTCAGAAATTAATATTTGTTGACTAATTTAAAATCAAACTTAAAATGAAAACTATTTTTACATCCTTCCTTTTATTTGTTCTGGTAATGCTGAATGCGCAGAACGAATTTTTTGTACACAAAGCAACATCTTCAACGATCGTTGGATATGCAACTTTGATAGACCATCCTTATTTGAACAATAATCCAGATGCATTTTTTGTTGTTTCTCACGCATGGAATCCTCCTGGAGGATCAAGTGTTTATAATAATAAAATATCCGGATTATTTTATAGTATTGAAAACTCCGGATGGGTAATTTACAACCAAGATAGCTCAAATCTAATCGTTGATTCAAGTTATTTTATTTACATTCCTCAATCTGGATATGGAGCGGAATTAACCGCTTCAGCTACAAATATTTATGGTAATTATGTTATTCTGGATTATCCTTACACCAATAATAACCCGGATGCCGTTGTGATAGTTAATCCTATTTACACCACTTATATCAATAATAATTTAGGTTTATGGTATGATGGCAATAATTGGAAATTGTACAACGAAGATGGAACTACTGGATTTACAATAGGGCAAAAATTTATGATTGGGGTCGCAGGAAATAATCAAGTGGCCTATAGACACCAAGCAACAGTTGCCAACATAGAAAGTAATTGGACTGTAATCGATCATCCACTTTTAAACAATAACCCTAATGGGAAATTTGTATTTACACATAATTGGGGCGAAGATAGTACTTCATCAAACGTTCTTTATGATAAAGTAGCAGGTGCGTGGTATGATGGCAGCAGATGGTGTATTTACAACGAAGATCAAACAAATTTCACTCAGAACCTGATGTTTAACTTGGTGATAGATACCACAACGATGGGTGTAGAAGATATCGAGGCATCTCAAACAACGATTTATCCCAACCCTGTGGTCAATGATGTTCACATCACCTCAAAAAATACCATCGAAGAAATCCGTATCTATAACATGACAGGAGAAGAGATTTTGAAAAATAATTCGAATGCAACTGCAGTTCAACTCAATGTATCTAAATTACCTTCAGGTGTTTATGTGGTAGTAATAAAAACCAGCAAAGGAGTGGAAACCAAAAAACTGGTAAAGAAATAAGCACTTCATACGAATTATTTATGACAAATAAAACAGGAAAAACCCCCTTTTTCTTTCAGGGTTTTTCCTTACAAATATCTCAATCGTTGTTATTAATTTTGGAGTGATAATTATGGTACAGCATTAGTAATTGTTAGAATCTTTTTGTGTGTGTCAATCTAATAAACTCAATTGCTAAACTAATCTAATTGACAAGTGATTAAACCTTACCCCCTTCCGGATGCTCTACTTTCGGAAGGTTTTTTTTATCCGTAAAATTGATTTTGAAGAAATTTAGTCGAAGGAGTATTTCTATGACGAGCAGATTAGACCTCGTGTAACTTAATAAAATTCTTTTGTTTATTTTGAGTAGAAATTTCTATCCGAAGAAACTATCCACAAACTCAAATTTATCAAACGGTTGTAAGTCGTTCATTCCTTCACCAACGCCGATGTATTTCACCGGAATTTGGAATTGGTCGGAAATACCGATGACTACGCCGCCTTTTGCTGTTCCATCAAGTTTTGTTACAGCAAGTGCAGAAACTTCCGTTGTTTCAGTAAATTGTTTGGCTTGTTCAAATGCATTTTGTCCGGTAGAGCCATCCAATACCAATAAAACTTCATGCGGAGCGTTTGGATAAACTTTTTGCATGACGCGCTTAATTTTAGAAAGCTCGTTCATCAAATTCACTTTGTTGTGCAAACGACCTGCTGTGTCAATTAAAACTACATCTGCTCCCTGCGCTTTTGCAGATTGCAAAGTATCAAATGCCACTGAAGCAGGATCAGAGCCCATGGCTTGTTTTACGATGGGAACTCCAACACGTTCCGACCAGATAACCAATTGATCTACCGCTGCTGCTCTAAAAGTATCAGCTGCCCCTAACACTACTTTTTTTCCGTCTTGTTTAAATTGATGGGCTAATTTCCCGATGGTGGTAGTTTTTCCAACTCCGTTTACTCCGACTACCATGATAACATAAGGTTCATCTTGTTTTGGAATTTCGTATCCTTTAGCATTGCCGGAATTATTCTCGGATAGTAAACCCGCTATTTCTTCGCGTAGTATGACATTTAATTCACCTGTACCAAGGTATTTATCTCGAGCAACCCGTTCTTCAATGCGTTTGATGATTTTCAAAGTAGTTTCCACACCTACGTCAGATGTGATGAGAACTTCCTCCAGATTATCCAGAACATCTTCATCTACTTTTGACTTTCCGGCAACTGAACGGCTGAGTTTATCAAAAAAAGTTTGTTTGGATTTTTCCAAACCTTCGTCTAATTTTTCTTTGCTTTCTTTTCCGAGTATTTTTTTAAACCAGCTCACTTTTCAAATATTTAGGGTACAAAGATACGATTGTTGCCATAAAAAAAGGTCACAAATACTTGCGACCTAAAACCTTTAAAATTTATTTTACAAATATATTTTTGTAAACGTAATTATTTAAAAAAGTCATTTACATCATCTGCGTTCACTACTTTTTCGTCAAAATAGTAAGCACCAGATTTAGGCGACTTTACCATTTTGATAACCTTCGTCATTTTTTTGGATGCACCTGTTTGTAAGGTTGCTACGGTCTTCTTTGCCATGGTTTACTATTATTTAATTTCTTTATGAACAGTGTATTTTTTCAAAACAGGATTGAATTTTTTCAACTCAATTCTGTCAGGAGTGTTCTTTTTATTTTTCGTAGTGATATAACGAGACATTCCCGGCATACCGCTTTCTTTGTGTTCAGTACATTCTAAAATAACTTGTACTCTGTTTCCTTTCTTTGCCATGATGAATTGAATTAATCGATTAACCCGTTTTTACGTGCGCGTTTAACAGCTTCTTCCACACCGATTTTGTTGATGGTTTTCAACCCATTTGCAGAAACTCTTAATGTGATCCACTCACCCGTTTCAGGCATGAAAAATTTCTTTTTAAACAAATTCACTTCAAACGTGCGTTTTGTTTTATTGTTGGCATGAGAAACGTTGTTTCCCACCATTCTCTTTTTTCCAGTAATTTGACAAATTCTTGACATTTGTTCGTGATTTTTTTCGGACTGCAAAGATAGGAATTAAATTTTCAGAAAAACAATATTTTCCTTTTAATTTTTTTTGATAATTTTTTATTTGCCACTCATGTTCATTTCTCTCATTACATAATTTCGTCCATTTACTTTTCTCTATGCTGATGAATAAGTGAAATTATGATTGTTGGATTATGTTTTAAATTATTCAAAATCAGATTGATAAATTTATTATCTTTAATGACAATTATTTTATATATGAAACAATTCTCTACTTTATTTTTATTTATTTGCGGGTTTCTATTATCATATGCTCAATCGTTGGAATGGCATAAAGTTTTTGAAGATCATAGTTTCGGTGCGTCGTCTCCGATTTCTCCAAGTGCGGTGCATGATGATGAGAATTCTGTATTTGTTTCGGTTGTGGAAAATGACACGCTGAAAATCTACAAGTATTTGGTAGATGGAAGTCCCAACGGGATATTGAATACGGAAAAGCGACTTGATGAATACACTTCAATTATCTATTTGGAAAATGGTGAATTTGCAATAGCTTTTCGTGAAAATATACAGAATGACAAAGTCCATTTACTCCAATTTGATTCTTCTCTGAATATTTCGCGTTTTGCCCAATTGGATTTTCCGGTGTTTACATTTTTTCCTGGGATAAATCATCTTATTGAAAATGATAACCAACTTTATATTACGCTTTTTGATGGAGGTGAACATCAGCTTTATAAAATTAATGCTGATAATTCCACTACTCATCTATATTCAGGAGATGTAGACATAACATTTGGTGAGAATTTCATTTTAACGGAGAATGGGAATATAATTTTCAGTTATTTGAAATCTAATTTTCATTTGGTACGCTGTGTATCTTTGGCAGATGGTTCTATTGTTTGGGAACACAAATCCCAGTTGCAGGAGTGGCAGTTAGGTGATTATGAAATTTTTGATATTGAGGGTGAATTAGTAAAAGTAAGTTTGGACATAATCTGGGAAGATACTGTGCAAATTGGGACCATCAGGATTATTAGAATAAATAAACTTACGGGATTTGAAATCAGTGAATCGGTTTTGTTTCCCGATCAGGAATGTGCATATCAATTTGAAGATTTAATGTATAATGATCAGACCGGCAACTTATATCTTGCGTATTACAGTGTTTGTAATGATTGGGAAATGAGCTTGTTGGAATTTGACCCATTGTCCGGTGATCCTATCCAAAGTGTTCTATTTCATACAGAACATGATGAGTTAAATATAGGTTCGCAGGCAGAGATTTTCAATTTGGAAAACGGGAAAATAGGATTTATTTACAAAAGTTATGTAGATGAAATCGAACACGGAAATTTGTTTGTGGTACGATTAAATAGTGATTTGTCGGTTGATAATACTTTGGAAATTAACCTGAATCCACCTAACGGAAGCGAAGCAATAACTCATTTATTGCCTATTGAAAATTCCAAATTTTTATTGTCAGGCGTAGTTCCTGATAACGATCCTTTCATCTTTTGGGAGCAAGTAAAGTACTATACGATGATGATTGATATGGAAGGTGAAATGTCTACGGAAGAATTGGTAAATTC
>CALLXZ010000162.1 GCA_937875605.1 uncultured Moheibacter sp. | reverse complement strand
CTGGGTTGAAATGTTCTTTTCATCTTTTCTAAGCTTTTCTACATTTTCTCAAATGGAGTGCAAATATAAGTCTATTTTTTAATTTCAAAAATAATTTGCAAAAAAATTCATTTATTTTATGGGAAAATTCTCACCTTGAAACTTTACACATATCAATTGGTAAACTTCTTAATTAATTTATTGATTTAATTATAGGTTTAGGATTTGGAAAGGGGGAATTAGATAAGTTCTCATATGAATCAAATTCACCGTTACTTTAAGCTTTAGTAGGTCTTACAAATTTATTATAGTTGATTTGAATAGAAAATACCTATCTGTAGGTATTTTTAGGATCACATTTTTTTCTGCATTTGATGAATTTCAATGTATTTTTCGTCTGCAAAATAAGCTACGCCATAAATTCCAGCCACTTTTTTACCTGATTCAACGGGATCAAAAGTATTGGGTGACTGTCCTTCAAACTCTATCATTACATAAAGAAAAAAACTACCATTTCCACCCCACTGGATAAGTTTACCCTGATCATCACTCACCAAACTCCAAGTCATGGGCAAGCCGAGAAAAGTTCCGGTAAAATCTGCGTTGAAAGTACTCTGCCAGTTTTCGTCAAAAACCCCATGATAATTACCCACTAAGTAAGAATTCAAATCCGAAACAGGTGCACTGTGAATCAAACAATTTCCATTTTTTACCCTATCGGAGTCTGTAACCAAAATCCTTGCATTTGAATAGCCACCGATTGTTTCGTCCACATAAGTTTTAACATTAGATGCCGGAACAGCCCCTTTTTTATGCATCAACAAAAAGGATCTCTCATTTCTCATATTGATTGGATCCGGAAAACTGATACGGTTTGCTTCTTGATCATTTTTCAAAATAACCTCTCTCGAAATACTGCCATCATAAGCTAACCATCCGAAATCTCCATTTTCCATTTTTTTAAATTCAAAGGTTTCATCTTTTGCTGACAGTTCACTATGATAGTTCTTACAGGGTTGTATCGATATTGTATTTTCATCCGTATATTCAATCGAATGAAATCCTCCCCCAAATGCCATATAGGATCCTTGAACCTGGGCTTGCGATGTTACACCTAAACTTATCGCAAAGATTGATAACCAAAAGTTTGTTTTCATTTTTTATATTTTTTAATAAATTAGTTTTGTTTAATTTTTCTCTTAATAAAAACTATCATAAGCAGTGTGAACATTCTCTGCATTGAGCAGAAAAAGGCTGATGATAAATCATCCATGAAAAATCAATAGAAATAATGTTTTAATTCCTTTCATGAGTTTTAATAGTAATTTTCTCAAAAATAATTTTCTCATTTTTCATATAAAATACCTATCTGTAGGTATTTTTCACTAATTTGCACCCCCTCCGACTTTCACCATTTTAAAAATTAAATTTTTCTCTTCATGAAAAAAGTTGATAAACTGGTTGAAATCTGGCAGGACATTCCCAATGTAGTTTCCGAACAAATAGATCTTTCGCAAAAGGAAATCATCAATCGTTATATGGATGTATTTCACGTAGGTGAATATTTTTATGTGATTTTCAATACCCAAAAAGCAGAAATGGAATATGTATCTCCAAAAGCGACAGCTATTTTGGGTTATGAGACTCATGAATTTACTTTACAATTGGTGATGGACAATGTACATACCGATGACATTCCCTATTATTTTCATTATGAGCAAAGTGCGGTTCGGTTTTTCTCGGAATTATCTCCTGATTTATTTTTCAAATACAAATTCTCTTACGATTACCGAATCAAAAACAAAACAGGTACTTATAAACGAATACTGCAGCAAGTCGTTCCTATTTATTATTTCCCGGAAGGTGGAGTTAGAACACTGGCAATTTTTACGGACATTAGCCATTTAATTGTACAAGGGATACCAAAACTTTCATTTATCGGGATGCAAGGCGCTCCTTCCTATTATAACGTTCACTTGCAAAAAGAATTCAGTCTATCAGAAAAATTATTTACCAAACGGGAACAAGAAATACTCTCAGAAGTTTTATCCGGAAAAAGCAGTCAACAAATCGCAGAAATTTTAAATCTTAGCATCCACACCATAAAAACGCATCGTAAAAATATTCTGAAAAAATCAGGTTGTGAAAGCCTTTCTGATCTACTGTCAAAATCAGTAAGAGAAGGCTGGGTTTAGTCCATCCAAAATTCGCTTGACACATCATATCCGGCATTTCGAAAAGCCTTTAGCAACTCATCCCGGAAATCTTTATTATCTGTTTCTTTTCGAATTTCAGTCAAAAACATACTATTCAAAATGAAATACTGGGATTGGTCTTTATTAATTTTAGATTTCATATTTGCGATTTGTTTTGTCGCAGTTTCTTTTGTCAAAAACACTACTTCTCCACTCTTATTTATATTTTTAATTTTATCCAAAACCACCTCTCTTCGCATTGAAACAACTTGATCTGGTTCATCATATAAAAATTCAAAACTCAGAACGCCATCTTCAATCTCAAAGAGCTGAATCAACTTTGGCATTTTCTTATCAAATTCATCATACAGCTTTTCTTCTTTTTGAATTTGAAGGTTAAGAAGTTCAACTATTTTTTCCTCCTGGGCATTGGAGAAAATAAAATAAGAAAACAGAATGACAGAAAGAATTCGTTTCATTTTAAACTTGTTTCTACAAATTAAACTATTCATCCAATTAAAATTACCAAAATATTTGAAATTTAAAATAACAACATTAATTAATTTTCAAATCAAACTTCATCGTCATAATCAGTATTAATAAAATATCCACAATTTAGAACAATTTGTTGAAAAGTCAGGGTAATTATCATATCCCATCCGGCTTAAAATTCGTACTTTAGCACGTTAAATTTCGTTTCAAGTATTCGGTATAGAATTTACTTGAATTATCAAACTTAAAAACATTAAACAAAAAATAGTTTAAATGAATAATGACGGAGAAAAATTAATCCCGATTAACATCGAGGATGAAATGAAATCGGCCTACATTGATTATTCGATGTCGGTTATCGTATCACGTGCATTACCTGACGTTCGAGACGGTATGAAACCTGTTCACAGACGTGTACTTTTCGGGATGTACGAATTAGGTGTTATGTCCAATCGTGCTCATAAAAAATCGGCTCGTATCGTAGGGGAAGTTTTGGGGAAATACCACCCACACGGAGACTCATCCGTTTATGACACGATGGTGCGTATGGCACAGCCTTGGTCACTGCGCTATATGATGGTGGATGGACAAGGGAACTTCGGTTCTGTGGACGGCGACCCACCTGCAGCGATGCGATACACCGAAGCAAGATTGCAAAAGATTTCAGAAGAAATGCTTTCAGATATCGATAAGGAAACCGTTGATTTTCAATTTAACTTTGACGATACTTTACAAGAACCAAAAGTTCTTCCTACCCGAATTCCTAACTTATTGGTAAACGGTGCAGCCGGTATTGCCGTAGGGATGGCGACCAATATGGCTCCGCATAATTTGACCGAAGTTATTGACGGAACCATCGCTTATATAGAAAATCATGATATTTCGATTGACGAATTAATCACACATGTAAAAGCTCCGGATTTCCCGACAGGTGGAACTATTTATGGTTATAGCGGAGTGAAGGATGCATTTGAAACAGGTCGTGGACGAATTGTCATCCGTGCAAAAACCAACTTCGAAGTCGTTCACGGACGGGATTGTATCATCGTTTCTGAAATTCCATATCAGGTAAATAAAGCCGATATGATTGCCAAAACGGCGGATTTGGTAAAAGAAGGAAAATTGGAAGGTATCTCCGAAATACGGGACGAATCCGACCGTAAAGGAATGCGTATCGTTTATGTTTTGAAAATGGATGCCGTTCCAAACATTGTATTAAATTTATTATACAAACATACAGCACTTCAGTCTTCGTTTAGTGTAAATAACATCGCTTTGGTAAACGGAAGACCGGAACAGTTAAACCTGAAACAACTTATCAGTCATTTCGTAGATCACAGACATGAAGTTGTAGTTCGCAGAACCGAATACGAATTAAGAAAAGCCCAAGAACGTGCACATATCTTGGAAGGTTACATGAAAGTAATCGGAACACAAGATGATTTGGACAGAGCCATCCGGATTATTCGTGAGAGTGCAACGCCGGATGATGCACGAGTGGGTTTGATGGAGGCATTTGATTTGTCGGAAATTCAGGCAAGAGCCATTTTGGAACTACGTTTGAGAACGTTGACCGGACTGGAAATCGACAAAATCAGAGCTGAGTATGAAGAATTGATGAAAACCATCGATTATTTAAACGAAGTATTGGCGAGCAAAGAACTTCGAATGAAAATCATCAAAGATGAATTAATCGAAGTCAAAGAAAAATTCGGAGATGAAAGACGTTCAGACATCGACTATGCAGGTGGTGATATGAACATCGAAGACTTGATTCCGGATGAAGAAATGGTCTTGACCATTTCCCACATGGGGTATATCAAACGAACTTCTCTTTCCGAATACAGAAAACAATCCCGTGGTGGAGTTGGAAACCGTGGCGCAACTACGAGAGACGAAGATTTCTTGGAATACATGTTTGTCGCAACCAACCACCAATATATGCTTTTCTTTACCGAAAAAGGAAAATGTTTCTGGATGCGGGTATTTGAAATTCCGGAAGGATCCAAAACTTCAAAAGGTCGTGCCATCCAGAACTTAATTAATATAGAACCGGACGATAAAGTCCGTGCCTATATCATGACGCATAATCTGATGGATACGGAATATGTAAACAATAATTATATCGTCATGGTAACCAAAAAAGGAATCGTAAAGAAAACTTCTTTGGAAGCTTATTCCCGTCCTCGTGTAAACGGAATCAATGCCATTACAGTACGGGATGGAGACCAATTATTAGAAGCAAAACTGACCAATGGTCAAAGTGAAATTATGATTGCTTCACTAAGTGGGAAAGCGATTCGTTTCGAAGACCAAAAAGTGCGTCCGATGGGAAGAACGGCTTCGGGAGTTCGAGGAATTAATTTAGGTTCGGAAGAAAATGAAGTGATCGGAATGATTGTGATTTCAGATAAAGAAAATGAAACCGTTTTGGTCGTTTCCGAAAAAGGATACGGAAAACGAACTTCGATTGATGATTACCGAATTACGAACCGTGGCGGAAAAGGAGTAACAACTTTAAACATTACGGAAAAAACCGGAAAATTAATTGCAATTCAATCCGTTACGGACAACGATGATTTGATGATTATCAACAAATCAGGCGTTACTATCCGAACCGGAGTAAAAGAAATGCGCGTGATGGGACGTGCTACTCAGGGAGTTCGATTGATCAATTTAAAGAAAAATGATGAAATCGCTGCTGTTGCAAAAGTAGCTGTCGAAGAAGAAATTGAGGATGAAGAAATTTCAGATAATGTTAATGAAAACTTAAATGATCAGGATTTCGATTCAAATTCAGAAGAAAATACTAATTTAGAATCAGATTCAAACGAATAAATTTGAAATGAGCCCTACTAATTTAGTTAATTAATGTGGCTCATTCTGATCTTAATTATTTATCAAATTTAAAAACGAACAGATGAAAAAATTAGTTTTATCACTATCAATATTGGTTTTATCCTTTAGTGTATTTGCTCAAGAAAAGGAAATAAATGCCGCATTTGATGCTGTGGAATCTAACAATATTTCAGGTGCAAAATCAGAACTTTCAAAGGTTATTTCTCAGATAGATTCAAATACGATCAGCCCAGAT
>CALLXZ010000161.1 GCA_937875605.1 uncultured Moheibacter sp. | reverse complement strand
AATGGAACCAATCCCGTTCTGGGAATGGAAGCGCTGAAAGTTGCCGGAGCTCCTAAATTGAATACCGTTCCTTACGAATGTAATCCTGTGATTACCGCAGAAGCGCAATTGGAAGCGATTGATTATAAAATCAGGGATTATCAATCTTTATTTTTCTTTGACGAAACTTCCGCTGAAGTAAAAGTAAACGCTACCAAAAAAGCATTGACAGAAGGATATCCCGTTCAATTGACCATGAAATTGCCGACCAGTTTTTTCAAAGCTACCGAAGTTTGGAAATCAACGGATAAAGACAAAGGCGACATAGCAGAAGTACACGGCCTTCATGCCATGGTAGTCGTTGGATATGATGACAACAAAGAAGGTGGGGCATTTCGTGTATTGAACAGCTGGAGTCCGACTTGGGGAGATAAAGGCTACATATGGGTTCCGTACAAAGAATACGGTGAGTGGAGCATGGGTGCTATGCAACCGTATAGTTTTTATGAAAAGAAAGAAGAAAAAACTCAGCCAAAGCCAGTTCCGGAGTCGGAACCGATCATCGAGGAAATTCCAACGCCTGATCCGGATTATCATCCAATTACCAAAAATTTACCGGAAGGAAGTTTAAAATTTGTGACCAATCAAGGAGTGGAAATGGAAGCTTCGCGAACTTCAACTCGTAATTTAGTAGTGGAAGATGATGTAGAAGGAGAAGATTTGGTGGCGTATAAAATGATGCAGAGTTATCCGTCCGGAACACGATTTCGGTTTTTTCTTGAAAATAAAAACGAAGCGTATATCTATGCATTTGCGACGGATTTGACGCAGAAAATCAATAAAATTCTTCCGTTTGATGATAATATGTCGCCTTTGATCGGAGCTAATTCAGAATTGGCTTTTCCGAGTGAAACCAAAATTATCAAAATGGATGATAATCCGGGAACTGATTATTTGTTGATTTTATTTAGTCAGGAAAAATTGGACGAAAAAGAATTATACACCATCATGCAATCGACCAAAGGCGGATTGACAACTAAAATCAAAGCCGCTTTGGGTGACCGACTGATTGATAAAAATTCGATTCAATATTCGTCACAAACGCCTGGATTCAAAGTGAAAGAAGGAGCAAAAGGATATGTCGTTCCGTTGATGGTTGAAATTTCTCATAAATAATTGGAGGATGAAGAAGATATTATTTTTAGCAATCTTAGTTTGGATTTCGATTGGGAGAATCCAGGCACAGGAAACGCAGATTATGATTCAGGCGGCTCACAGTAGTTTTATCAGTAAAACGATTTTGGACAATGATCGTAATTTAATGATTTCGTATGGAGGATATGACGATAAAACCCTCAAAATTTGGGATAAATTGACAGGAATTCTTTTGCATGTTTACGAATTACAAGATCATGCAAGAGGCGTGGATATCAATCTGAAAGAAGGTTTGGCTTATTTGGGGACAGAAAATAATGTTATCGTTTTTAATTATAAAACCTTTCGGGAAGAAAAGAGATTTAACGTAAAAAGTGTGGAATCTTTGGTTTACAATCCTGGTGATGGACAGGTTTATTATTTTGCAATGGTCGGTTCGGACGATGAAATGTTTGGAGCGGTGGATTTATTTGTGTTAAACCCTTCTTCCGGTCAGACCAAAAAAGCAACGAAACTTCCTTTTCCGGACGATACCAGTGTGATGCGCTCTGAGGTGATTGTGAAAAACCAATTGATTCGTTTTTATACCAATTCCATGCGCACGATGTATTATGTTTTTGAAACGGGCGAATACGGTGAAATGAAAGAACCACCGTTGGCAGTTTTTGACAATTTTGATTTGTTTTACATTGATATTCTGGATGATACAAGGGTAAATGCCGTAAGGTACAATTCCGTGGAAAACAAAGTAGTATGGGAAAAAACAATTGTGACAGAGAAAATTGATCGGAATAATCCTTTTTCTGAAAATCAGATCAGTTTGACGCCTGACGAAAAATCTATTTGGATTGCTCCTGGAAAATCGACTTTAATTGAAATCGATGCGACAGATGGAAATGTGAAAGGCGTCATTTATAATAAGAACAAAAAAAGTAACATCATAAGCGATAACGAGTCGGTTTATGCATTGGTCATTGCGGAAAATGAATATTTCCAAATTGGAAATTATTTTAAATTCAAACGCTATGTAAAAGATCCGGTAGCAAGGTTTGGTCATGGTATTTATCGCCCCAATCATTTAGAATTGGCTACAAATAAAAACCAAATCAATATGCTCATGGCAGATGGTAAAAACAAAGTGTATTCTTTGGTTTCCAATCCGGGCGGTTCCCAATTGATGGATTATTCAAATGATTTTAAAAATTCGTATTCAATCACCGGGTTGGGATTTGATGCCAGTAAAAACGAATTTTATTTGTCAAATGATTCTGACAACAAATGGGGCGTGCATAAATACGATTTAGGAAACAACCAGAAATCGATTTCGGTTTTTAATAGTTCAACTCAAATTTCAGAAGGAGCAGAGCTCAATTCCTTTCATCAGAAAATGATAGTATTTGGTCCGAAAAGTTTTGAAATTATGGATTTAAAAACGAAAACTTCTCAAGGGCAAATTAACTTTCCGGATGTTTCAAAGTTCTTTTCCATGATCAAAACCGATTTTTCCGACAATGGAAAATTTTTGGCTGTTCCCGTTTCGGATGAAGAAGTTTTCGATGAAAAATATGAATATCGATTGGATTATTATGATTTGATTCAGAAAAAACGAACCTGGACAATTCCGGATGCCCATAATTTTGTGAAACATATTTCAGGTGGAATGTTAATCGGTTCCAATTTGGACAAAAGCCAGATTGAGATCATAGATGCTGCAACCGGAAAAATAACCCGGACTTTTAAAGTCGGAAAAATGAATCATCTGAGTACTTGTGCAGTTTCGCCTGATGAGAAATTATTAATAGTCAATTATGATCCGATTGACGGGCCGAAGAGTATGGAAGTTTATAACATAGCAACTGGAAATAGGATTTCAACCGTTAACGAATCTCGTATGCAGGCGAGTTTTGCAACGAATTCCATTTATTATTTTCAATCGGATAATTCTTTGAATTTCTACGATGTTAATTCCAATAAGGAAGTCATGCGTTTGTATTTATTTCCGGATAACGAATGGATTGTTCATACACCGAACGGACAATTTGATGGTTCACAGAATGCTTGGGAACGATTGGTTTTTGTAAACGGTAGAAATACAATTCCGTTGAATCAGGTATTTGATAGATTCTATACGCCAAGGTTGTTTTATAAAATTTTGAACGGTGAGAAATTAGAAGAAATTGACATTAAAAAATTAAAAAACGCACCGAAAGTTGAAATTTTCTTTACCGAAAATACACGAAATCTAACGGTGGAAGACGATGTTTTTGCGACTGAAGTTCAAAATGGAAAAGTGACAGTGAAAGCCAATGGAAACGGTTCGGCTATTTCGGAAATCCGTTTGTATCATAACGATAAAATAGTTGGTAGCGGAACGCGAAATTTGGTGGTGGAAGATGATGTTCAAGTTCAGAATCCAAAAGAATATCAGGTAATGCTGGTGGAAGGCGAGAATAAATTTACGGCAGTAGCACAGAATTCGGAAGGAACGGAAAGTTCGGCACAATCAATTTTTGTAGATTACAAACCGAAAAAACAAGAAACGCAAAAGGGTGGAATTCAATTGCATTTGTTGGTGGTTGGAATTGATAAATATAAAAACCCGAAATACAATCTGAATTATGCAACTGCCGATGCGAAAGGGTTTAAGTCGAATTTAGGAGGAAAAATCCAATCCATCGTTAGTAATAAAAATGAATACTATATCGAAAACGAAAATGCAAATCGGGAAGAGATTATAAAAGTTTTTAATGAGATAATTTCCAATGCGAAAGAACAAGATATCTTCATTTTTTATTATGCCGGACATGGTGTGATGACGGAAGGCGCAAATGGTCAGTTTTTCATAGTTCCGTATGATGTAACGCAACTTTATGGAGCAGATGATGCGTTGGCTCAAAGAGGGATTTCGGCGGAAGAACTGAAAGCTCTTGCTTCGCAGGTGAAAGCGCAAAAACAATTGTACATTTTGGATGCTTGTCAGAGTGGAGGAGCTTTGGGAACGGTTTCCGTTCGTGGAGCGGCAGAAGAAAAAGCGATTGCGCAATTGGCGCGTTCGACAGGAACGCATTGGTTGACAGCAAGTGGAACAGAGCAGTTTGCAACGGAATTTGATGAATTGGGTCACGGTGTGTTTACGTATGTTTTGATGGACGGACTTTCCGGAAAAGCAGACAGCGGCGACGGAAGAATTACGGTCAATGAAATAAAAGCTTATCTGGAATCGCAGGTGCCGGAACTTTCCGGAAAATACAAAGGAATGCCTCAATATCCGTCCAGTTTCGGATTTGGTCAGGATTTCCCGATTGGGGTTAAATAGTG
>CALLXZ010000160.1 GCA_937875605.1 uncultured Moheibacter sp. | reverse complement strand
TATGAAGGTCCAATAATGGGTGTTTCTGATGTAACAGGAGCTACTATCTCTGTTTATCCTACAGTTATTAAAGATAATGTAAACATTTCAGCTAAATCTAACATTACAAATGTAGCTGTCTTCAACACTGCTGGTCAGCAAGTATTGAAATCAAACCCTAACAGCGTTTCTACTCAGATAAACATGAGCACACTTCCTTCAGGAGTTTATATCGTTAAAATCCAAGCTGGAAAAGAAACTTTGACTAAAAAAGTTGTGGTTAAATAATTAATTAACCCTTATTAAAATAAGATGCCTCGACAATCGAGGCATTTTTATTTTCAATAAATTAAAATTATTCTGAAAAGCATTTGGGATTAATAAAATGAATTCCTACATTTGCAACCCGAATTTTCATTCACATACATATAAATTATTAAAAATCAATACAGTGGATACGTTGAGTTATAAAACAATATCGGCAAATAAAGAAACCGCACAAAAGGAGTGGATTCAGGTAGATGCTGCCGGCCTAAGTTTAGGTAGATTGGCATCAGGAGTTGCTAAATTGGCAAGAGGAAAGCATAAAACAAGTTTTACGCCTCATGCTGATTGTGGAGATTATGTGGTCGTTCTAAATGCTGACAAAATTCAATTAACCGGAAAAAAATGGGATGAAAAATTATACATTCGTCACACAGGTTATCCGGGAGGTCAAAGAAGTTTGACAGCTCAGCAATTATTTGATAAAGATCCAATTCGTTTGATTGAAAAAGCGGTGAAAGGGATGCTTCCAAAAAATAAATTGGGAAGTCAGATTTTATCAAATGTATACGTTTATACAGGAGAAGAACATCCGCACCAAGGTCAGAAACCAAAATCAATAGACATTAACGCATATTTATAATTATGGCAATCGTTCACAAAATAGGCCGAAGAAAAACTTCAGTAGCTCGTGTTTATCTACAAGAAGGAAACGGCGAAATCTTTATTAATGGCCGTGAGTTGAAGGAATATTTCACGACAGGAGTTCTACAGTATAAAGTAGAGCAGCCATTGTCAATCACCGGAACCAAAGGTAAATACAATGTAGATGTAAAGGTGTTTGGCGGAGGAATTACAGGTCAGGCAGAAGCTATCCGTTTGGGTATTTCTCGAGCACTTTGCGAGGTTGATACAGATTTCAGAACGCAATTGAAACCAGAAGGATTATTGACTCGTGATCCACGTATGGTTGAGCGTAAGAAATTTGGTCAGAAGAAAGCTCGTAAGAGATTCCAGTTCTCTAAACGTTAAGAATCAGGATTAAAAGTTTTATATTCATTGTCTGAATTTAATATCAACATGAACTTAAAACTTTAATCTTCAAAGAAAATAAATTAATAAACCATTTTCCGGTTGGTTTAGCATCTAAATGTTTAAGGCGAGATTATATCAACCACTTAGACATTGCTTGCTGATTAGGCGGAACGTAAACTAAAAACAAAGAAAATGGCAAAAGCAAATGTAAAAGAATTGTTGGAAGCCGGAGTACACTTCGGTCACCTGACAAGAAAATGGAATCCAAATATGTCTCCTTATATCTTTATGGAGAAAAACGGGATCCACATTATTGACCTTCACAAAACTGCAGTGAAGTTAGAAGAAGCTTCAAACGCATTGGGTAAAATTGCATCATCAGGAAGAAAAGTGCTTTTTGTTGCAACCAAGAAACAAGCAAAAGAAGTCGTAGCAAAACATGCAGAGAGTGTAAACATGCCTTACATCACAGAAAGATGGATGGGAGGTATGTTAACTAACTTTGTAACGATCCGAAAAGCGGTTAAGAAAATGAACTCTATCGACCGTATGAAAAAAGACGGAACATTTGAAACTCTTTCTAAGAAAGAAAGATTACAAGTAGATCGTCAAAGAGCAAAATTGGAAAGAGATTTGGGTTCAATTGCAGATATGACTCGTATTCCATCTGCACTTTTCATTGTTGATACAGTAAGAGAACATATCGCTGTGGCAGAAGCTCAAAAATTAGGTATTCCAATCTTTGCAATGGTTGATACTAATACAGATCCAAGAGAAGTTGATTTTGCTATTCCTGCAAATGATGATGCATCTAAATCAATCGATATTATCTTGTCTAACGTTACAGAAGCGATAAAAGAAGGATTGTCTACCAGAAAAGCTGAAAAGGATAAAGGGAAGGATGAGCCAAAAGCTGAAGAATTAGAAGAAGTAGCCGTTCAGCAAGAATCAGAAGAAACGAAAGACGCGGAATAAATTCGAGATGATTCGTCATCAGAATTAATCATAAATTAATGTAGTTCTTTCGTATATGAAAGAACTACTTTTTATTTTAGAATTCAATATTAACCATTAAATAAATTTAAGGATGTATAAAGCAACTGCCGCAGAAGTAAGTAAACTTCGTAATGCAACCGGAGCCGGAATGATGGACTCCAAAAAAGCATTGGAAGAAGCGGAAGGGGATTTTGACAAAGCAATCGAAATCCTTCGTAAAAAAGGACAAAAAGTAGCTGCAAACCGTGCTGATAGAGAAAGCACAGAAGGAGTAGTTATTGCAAAAGTAAATGCTGACAACACAAAAGGAATAGTCATTTCTTTAAATTGTGAAACAGATTTCGTTGCTAAAAATGAAGACTTCGTTGCATTGGCTCAGAAACTAGCCGATATGGCACTAAGCTATGAAGACAAAGAAGAATTCATGAGCGCAGATGTAGATGGAATTTCTGTAGCTGAAAAGATGACAGAACAAACCGGAGTTATCGGAGAAAAGATTGAGATCGGAAGCTTCCAGACTTTGGTGGGGCCAATTGTAAATGCATATATTCACGCTGGTAACAAAATCGGGGCTGTGGTAGCACTTTCAGCAAATGTTAATGGTGCCGAAGAAGTTGCCAAAGAAGTTGCGATGCAAGTTGCGGCTATGAATCCTGTAGCTTTGGATGAAAGTTTGGTATCTCAAGCAGTTATTGACCAAGAGTTGGAAATTGCAAAAGACCAATTGCGTCAGGAAGGAAAACCAGAAAACATGATTGAAAACATTGCAAAAGGAAAATTGCAGAAATTCTTCAAAGAAAATACTTTGGTTCATCAACCATTTATCAAAGAAGCAAAAATTTCAGTTGCTGAACACGTAAAATCCGTTGATTCTCAATTGGAAGTAATCGGTTATATCCGTTACGGACTATAAAATTGACTTATATATACAGGAATGCAGCGCTTATGTGCTGCATTTTTTATTTATAAAATTAATTTGGTACAGATATTGGAAATTCTAAAAATATAATCTAAATTTGTACAGATAGAAATGAAAAGACTTTTACTTTTATTGTTCCTTAGTTTTTCCGCCTTGAGTGTGTACGCACAATCGAAGGACGGGATTTCCATTTCTAATTCTATCAATGATAAAAAGGTAAAGATCTCTCCTAATCCTGCGGTAGCAGATATTAAATTATCCATTGAAGGAAGTCAAGCAGATATTAAATCTATTTCCATTTATAGTATCATAGGAAGTGAAGTCTTTTCACAGTCTTATAATACTGCTTCTAAAAACATTGACTTAAACGTACGAAACCTTAAAAAAGGGAAGTATATGGTTCGTGTTATATTTGATGACAACACTTCAGAGGTTGCTACACTTATCAAACAGTAATTTTTTTATAATTTGAATGAATTGTATATGTCAGTTTTGACCTACATATTACGCAGTTTTCATTTTCCAATTCATTCGGAACGAACAATTTTATTGGTTCATAACAAAGCCTTTATTTCCTAAGTCTCTCGTTTAAATTCGAGAGAAAATGTATGTATTGTCTCATTCCTGAAGAGTGAGCATTTCTTTTTTATAAATTTAATTTTTTCAAAATGAAACTAAAACCCATCATATTATTATCCGACTATCAAACACTACGTGATTTGGTAAAACGAAACACAGATACAAGCATATCCAAAGAAGCGCAACAATTGTCAGACGAACTTGACAGAGCAATTGTAATCAAAGAAGAAGAATTGAATAAAAAAATCGTTCGCATTGGCTCTGAAATTGAATTTGAAGAGACAAAATCCAAACGTAAAATGAAGATTCGTTTGGTTCTTCCCGAAAACGCCAATTTGAAAGAAGGGAAAGTTTCGCTTTTGGCTCCTTTGGGAGTCGCGCTGATCGGTTTTTCGGAAGGAGATGAAGTCAATTGGGAAATGCCCGGAGGAACAACACAGTTAAAAATTCTTCAGGTTTCAAACGAATATTTGATTGAATAATAAATATCCGCATCTATTTTCCTCACTTATAATTTACCACTGCTTCCACAAAAGCTTGTGCATTTTCTACCGGAACATTCGGTAAAATACCGTGTCCAAGATTCGCAATGTATTTTGTCGTTCCGAATTTATCAATCATTTCTTTTACCATTTTTTGAATGGTTTCAGGTGGAGAAAGTAATCTTGCCGGATCAAAGTTTCCCTGAAGTGTGATGGAATTTTTAGTCAAATAACGCGCAATTTGCGGAGAAACCGTCCAGTCAACACCCAAAGCAGAAGCTTTTGACTGGCTCATTTTTTCCAATGCAAACCAACAGCCTTTTGCAAAAACCGTAACCGGAACTTTGTTTGCAAGCGCATTTACGATTTGCTCTATGTAAGGCCAGGAAAATTTATCATAATCCTTCGGAGAAAGCAATCCGCCCCAACTGTCAAATAGCTGAATTACATCACAGCCTGATTCTATTTTTTTCAATAAATAAGCAATCGTTGTATCCGTAATTTTTTGCAATAATTTATGTGCAGCAACCGGATTTTCAAAACAAAATCCTTTTGCAATGTCAAAGGTTTTCGAACCTTTTCCTTCAACAGCATAACAAAGAATTGTCCACGGAGAACCGGCAAAACCAATCAATGGAACTTTTCCGTCCAATTCTTTTTTAGTCAGTTTTATCGCATCAAAAACATAACCTAAAGTTTCTTCAACGTCGGGAATAAAGATATTTTTCACATCAGCTTCCGTTCGAATCGTATTCTCTAACCAAGGACCAACGCCGGGTTTCATTTCGAAATTCATACCCATAGCTTGTGGAACTACCAAAATATCTGAAAACAAAATTGCAGCATCTAACGGAAATCTTCTCAAAGGCTGCAATGTGATTTCAGTTGCCAATTCCGGCGTTTGACAACGAGTGAAAAAGTCATATTTATCGCGTAAAGCAATGAACTCCGGCAAATATCTTCCTGCCTGGCGCATCATCCAGACAGGTGGACGGCTCAACTCTTCTCCTCGTAATGCTCTGAGCAATAAATCATTTTGCAACATAAAAATAATTATTTATAGATTCTATAACGCTTTCCACAAGTGGGATTTCAGCGTTTATAATTTTGTTTTTTGTATGAATTTTAACTTCTTCCGAAGTGGTTTTGCCAATTGAAAAAATAATCGTTTCAGGCAAAATTTTATTACTCTCTAAATAAGATTTCACACCCAAAGGACTGAAAAAAGCAATTCCATCATAATTTTTTCCTTTCAAATCATGAGAAATCGGATTGGACTTATAACATTGAATTTCTTTTATAGAATGTCCTTTAGGAATTAATTTTTCAAATAATTCTTCACGTCTATTATTTCCACAAAAGAAAATCCATTCTTTAGGGCTTTCATTTACTAAAATAAATTCAGCCAATTCAGAAGCATAATTTTTGAAAATTTCTACTTTGAAATTATTTTGAATTAATTTCTCAGCCGTTTTTTTTCCGACTACGTAAAAATATCCTTTTAAATCTAAATCTTTAATGGCTTCTACTGAATTTTGACTCGTAATCAAATAGTTGGGAATTGAATTGTCAACAAATGGTTCAATTTCTTCTTTGGAGTTCAGTTTGATTTCTAAAAAATTTACCACATCAAAATCCATTTCCTGAGACAAATTTTGTTTCAGAAATTCTGTGGAAATTTCTTTTGTGAAAAGGATTTTTGTCAATTTTTTAATTCTTTTTGAACCAATTCAATCAATTCTCTTGCTCCATTATTCAAGCAATATTCAGCCAATTCTTTTCCTTTATTTTCAAATTCAGACTTAGAGAAATTTTCTTCAACCGGAATAATTTTTTTTCCGTCCAATGATAAAACGGCTCCTTTAAAATGAATATTTTCATTATTTATTTGAGCAAATCCTCCAATTGGCGCCGTACATCCACCTTCCAGAATATTTAAAAACTGACGTTCGATAGTCGCAGAAATCCTTGAATTTTCATGCGAAATTTCAGGCATTTCAAAATCCGTTCGGCAAGTAATACCCACAATTCCTTGCGAAGGAGCTGGAATCATTTCATCCAAAACCTGAAACATCAAACCTTTCAATTCAAGTTCTTCTAAAATATCACTTCTATCAAGCCCAGCATATGCGAAAATAGCTCCGTCCCAATTTGAATCTAATAATTTCTGGATTCTTAACTGTACATTCCCCCGTAAATCCACAACGGAATCTTGCGGAAATTTATACAACCAAAAAGCTGTTCGACGCAGGCTGCCGGTAGCAATCGTTCGTTTATCTTTATTGAAAATTTCGTCTGATTTATAAACCAAAATATCGTTTGGATTTCCTCTCTCCATAAACCCTTTCAGTTCAATTCCTTCAGGCAGAAGTGTGGGGACATCTTTGAGACTATGAACGGCAATGTCAATTTGGTCATTTAAAAGGGCGATGTCCAATGAACGAGTAAAAACGCCTGTTATGCCAAGTTGATAAATAGGTTGCTGGAGGTTGATATCACCTTCTGAAGTAATCGGAACAATTTCAGTTGAAATATGGATTTCGTTTAATTTTTTCTCTACCAACTTTGCCTGCCAAAGAGCCAGCGGACTTTTTCTGGTGCCGATGCGGATTGGCTTCATTTAAACATTTTGTTTTAAACGGAAAATTTCTTCCATCATCATAATCGTTTCTTCGGCATTTTCACGGTTATCCAATAAATAGGAAGCAAATTGGTTGGTTAAATTTTGAACTAATTTTTCTGCGACCAAAGTTTCTTTTCCATTGATCTGCGGATTTTTCTTTTTCAGATTTTTTAATTCAAATTCTTGTAGAAATTCCAAACGTTCTTTAAAAGACTGAATAGCCGGAACGAATTCACGTGTTTTTAACCATTCGTTAAACTCAATTGTGTGTTCGGAAATGATTTCCATGGCAGCCGGAACAGAATCTTTACGTGAACCCAAGGTTTCATCTACCATTTTAGACAAACCGTCCACATTGATCAATTGTATATTTTCTCTGGAAGCTAATGTATGTGAAACGTTTTCCGGAACCGACAAATCAATGATGGTCATTTCTTTGTCGTAAGGAATCATTTCTTCTGTGATGGTAGGTTGCTCCGCTCCTGTAGCAACTATCAGAATGTCTGTTTTCTTTAATGCTTCATTTAATTCAGAAAAATCTTTGACTAAAACATCGTATTTTTGGGTCATGACTTCTGCTTTTTCGCGCGTTCGGTTGATCAACGTGATATGATCGTTTTGGGTATGTTTGATCAAATTGGTACAAGTATTCCGTCCAATTTTCCCGATTCCGTACAGCAATATATTTTTCTTAGATATTTCAGTTTGAGTTGCCAAAATATAATGAACGGCTGCAAAAGAAACCGAAGCTGCACCATTGCTCAGTGTCGTTTCGGTTTTAACCTTTTTACTGATTTGGATGGCAGTATTGATCAATCGTTCTAAAAATGCACCTGAAGTATTATGCTTTTTGAATCGTTTGAACCAAATTTTAATTTGTCCGATAATTTCAAAATCGCCTAAAATCTGGCTTTTTAAACCGGCAGCTACTTGAAATAAATGCTGAATAGCTTCTTCATTTTTTTGAATAGAGACCACGGTTTTCATTTCTTCGAGTGTTCCATTAGTATGCTTACAGTAAAGTTGCATCAATGATTCAGCACTTTCGGCAAAACCGTATAACTCGGAACGATTACAGGTCGAAACGATAAAGAAATTTTCAACACCGATGGATTTGGCTTCTGCTGAAAAGGATTCAACGGATTCAGGGAAAAAAGCAAATTTACCACGTATTTCGGCATCTGCTTTTTCATAGCTGACTCCGATTGCGTAAAACTCCTTTTTCAATCTGTAATTATCTATCATAAAAATCAATTACAAAAGTAAGGGGGTTATCTTTTCTAAAGTATCGCTTAATTGTAAAAAATACCTCTATTAGGTGGAAAAGTTCTTTTTAGAATAATTCTAAACAAATTGGATAAATCACTAATAAAAGGTTTATTCCATCAGGAGTTTTGTAAATTTGGCTGATTTTATACGCAAGATAATTATGGATAACAGATTGGAAAATACCTATAAAAGTAAGGTAAGCGAATATTGGCCGGATGAGGATGTTTATGTAGCTTATGTGGATAACAATACCGCTTTTACTGATACTCTTACCCGAAAAATTGATAAAAAATTCATCCAGTTTTATTTTTGTACAAAAGGTGGAATGATGTTTCAATTCAATAGTGGTGGCT
>CALLXZ010000159.1 GCA_937875605.1 uncultured Moheibacter sp. | reverse complement strand
AATTCACTCAATTTTCGGGCTTTTTGCATCACCATGATGTGCGTTCCGCCTTCTACTTTTACAGCATTTTGAATTTTTGAACTTGGGAAAACAATGTCTTTATTGCCATGAAAATGAACGTAATTTCCCAATTCCACATGATTTTTCCAATTCACAATTTGGTTGATTGACCATTTCAAATAATAAGGATCACGAAACTCAAAAAATTCGTTGATATCCGGCATTTTAGAATCATATAATTTTCGGAAAAGCCCGTACGAAATGCCTTTGTCAGAAGCAATGAAACGCGACGGAATCAATTTATGCGCATTGGTTGTAGCTGAAAATTTCATAAATCCCGGCAGTTCACCTCTGTCTTTTACGGTTGAAATTAAAATGTTCAGTTTCGGATTCAGAAACCGATTCATTTCCTGAACGATAATTCCTCCAAATGAAAGTCCCATCAAGATAAATTCCTCCGAAGTATCGATTTTTTCAGCCATTCTTTCCGCATAATGTTCTAATGTTTCCAATTCTTCCGGTTGAAGCCAAGGAATGTAAATGGTTTCAAATTCAGGATTGATTTTCAGATACTTAAATGCATTTTGATTAGCACCCAAACCGCTGATTTGATAGATTTTCATGGTTTGATTTGAGAATTTGAAGATTTAGAAATTTGAAAATTCATTTTAGGATTGAATTTTTTAAGCTTCTTGCAAAACTTTCATTGGTCTTCTTGAAATTTCAACACAGCCGTTTGTATTCATGTAAGCCAAATCAACGGTTTCTGTTTGATTGATTAAATTCTCATCAAAATCTGTTTCCACTTTTACATAATTCTCAGTAAATCCGTGGATTTTCCCATTTTTATTATCCGCTTCCCAAAGTACTTTTTGCGTCGTTCCCAATTGAGATTGATAAAATGCCAAACGTTTTTTCTCGGAAAGAATTCTAAGCATTTTGTTACGTTGTTTTCTGATGTTTTGTGGAATAATTCCATCAAAATTAGCAGCTTTCGTATTGTCACGTTCTGAATAAGTAAAAACATGTAAATAACTGATTGGTAAACTATTTAAGAAATTATAAGTTTCTAAGAAATGTTCTTCTGTTTCACCCGGAAATCCGACAATCACATCGACACCGATGCAGGCGTGTGGCATGACTTCGCGGATTTTTGTCATTCTATCAAGATATAATTTAGTCAGATATCGACGTTTCATTTTTTTCAAAATTTCATCACTTCCGGATTGTAAAGGAATGTGAAAATGCGGTACAAATCTTTCACTTTTAGAAACAAATTCGATTGTCTCATTTCGAAGTAAATTTGGTTCAATTGAAGAAATACGGATGCGTTCGATATTT
>CALLXZ010000158.1 GCA_937875605.1 uncultured Moheibacter sp. | reverse complement strand
CAGGAGGTTTGGGAAGTTTTGAGCCGAGAAAACCGGAATTGGAGAATTTAGCCAAGTTCGAAGAAAATGGATTGGAGTATTTTGTACGCGATCCTGAAATGTTCCGTGATAAACGAATTGTAATTGCAGGAGGTGGAGATTCAGCGTTGGATTGGAGCATATTTCTTTCGGAAGTAGCTTCAGATGTCACATTGATTCATAGAAGAAACGAATTTAGAGGTGCCTTGGATTCCGTAGAAAAAGTGCAGGAATTAAAAAAACTAGGAAAAATTAATTTAGTTACACCTGCGGAAGTAAACGAATTGCATGGCGATACAACATTAACTGGCATCACAATCGATAAAGAAGGTGAAAAAGAAATCATAGAAACTGACTTCCTGATTCCGTTGTTTGGACTTTCACCAAAATTAGGACCGATTGCCAATTGGGGATTGGAAATTGAAAAAAATGCTATAAAGGTGAATAATGCTCTTGATTATCAGACCAATGTTCCGGGAATTTATGCAGTTGGCGACATCAATACCTATCCGGGAAAATTGAAATTGATTCTTTGTGGTTTCCACGAAGCAACTATGGCTTGTCAAAGTATTTATCAATTATTGAATCCGGGGAAAAAATACATTTTAAAATACACAACGGTTTCCGGTGTGGATGGATTTGACGGAAGCCGTAAAGAAGCCGAGAAAGCGGTGGTAAAGTCGATAGATTGATTTTTTTAAGAGTTAGATTTAAATTTCTAACTTCTAAATTATACCTTTGCCCAAATTTAAAAGAACAAAATGAGCCTATTAGTCGTTGGTACGGTCGCATTTGACCAGATTGAAACTCCTTTCGGAAAAAGTGATATAATTCTTGGTGGCGCTGCTACTTTCATCGGTTTAGCATCTTCGATGCTGGATGTGAAAACCGGATTGGTTTCGGTTATCGGAGGAGATTTTCCGCAAGAACACCTGGATTTACTTATCGATAAAGGAATTGATATTTCCGGAATCGAAAAAATCGAAAATGGAAAAACTTTCTTCTGGGCAGGGCGTTACCACAACGACATGAATTCTCGTGATACTTTGGCTACTGAATTAAATGTATTAGAAAATTTCCAACCGATCGTTCCGGAAAAATGGAAAAAACCGGAAGTTTTGATGTTGGGAAATCTACATCCGCTGGTTCAGAAATCGGTTTTAAATCAATTAGAAGAACGCCCGAAATTAGTCATTCTAGACACTATGAATTTCTGGATGGATTTAACGTGGGATGAATTAATGGATGTATTGAAAGATGTGGATGTATTGACCATCAACGACGAGGAAGCCCGTCAAATGAGCAAAGAATACAGTTTGGTGAAAGCTGCTAAAAAGATTCTTGAGATGGGACCGCATACTTTGATTATCAAGAAAGGGGAACACGGTGCTTTGTTATTTCACGAAAACAACGTTTTTTTCGCACCCGCATTGCCGTTGGAAGATGTATTTGATCCGACCGGAGCGGGTGATACATTTGCCGGAGGGTTTTCCGGATTTTTAGCTAAAACGAAAAATTATTCGTTTGACAACATGAAACGCGCCATTATCTACGGAAGTGCTCTAGCTTCGTTTACCGTTGAAAAATTTGGAACAGATAGAATCTCAGAATTAACTGAAGATGAATTAAATGACCGTTTAGATGTTTTCAAAAGCTTAACCAATTTTGATATTGAATTGGATTAAAATTTAATTCAAATAGAACTAATTGAATGCGTACAAGATGTACGCATTTTTTATGGATTTAAATCCAATTTATCTTTTGGTTTCATCTGAATCAAATAAACTCCCATCAAAATCAAAACGCCTCCTATCGCATGAATCCATGTTAATTTCTCGCCGTCCAAAATCCCCCAAAAAACTGCTACAATTGGCATCAGATATGTTACTACCGAAGCAAAAATGGCGGAAGTCTGTTGAATTAATTTATAAAATAAAATCATCGCGGTCGCTGTTCCAACCATTCCTAAAATCGCCACAAATCCAAGTCCTCTTAACTGAACTGGTGTAGCTTCGAATTCAGTAAAAAATCCGGTAAAACCTAAAATCAAAAGCGAAGGCGCCAACCAAATCGTAAATACGACGGAGGAAAGTTTGAAGGATGGAATTCCCGAAAGATATTTACTGACAATGAGTCCATTCATCCCATAAAAAATAGTCGCCAAAACAATCAGAAGTGAATGAACCAAATCGCTCGGCTCACCATTTCCGCTGTCACTAATCAGAACCGCTGCTCCGACAAACCCTATAATAGCTCCAATAATCTGTGTCCACCGGCTCTTAATTCTGAAGAATAGAAAACCAAAAATCAATATAAAAATCGGAACCAAAGAATCTAAAATTCCTGCCATGGAACTGCTCACTTTCTGCTGGGCAATCGGAAAAAGAAACATGGGAATGAAATTTCCTAAACATCCACCTACTATCACCCAAGGCATAAGTTTTTTGGGAATGTGCTTGAAATTCCGCACGCCAAAAATTACCAAAACCAAACCTGCTATCGTCAAACGCAAAGCTCCGACCTGAACAGGCGAAAACGCAAGGATGCTCTGCTTGATCATGATAAACGAACTGCCCCATGTAAGAGACAAAATCGCCAATAAAAACCATTTGTTTGAAAGAAGTCTCATGCGGCAAATGTGAGAAAGATTTCGTTATGTTTCACAAAAAAAGTTGCTCCGTATTTGGGAAGAAGCAACTTTCTAATAAAGGGTAGCAAAAAGCGAAAAACTAATCAAAACAATTATCCAAATTCAATTCATGGATTCTTGATTTATAGTATAGATGGAGAAATTAAAAAAGGTTGCGTGAAATTTTTAATTATTTTTTTTCAATGGAATTGTTTGAAACAAATAAATGATTCCCACAAAAGATACAATTGCCGTAATCAAAGAAAATGACAATGCTACAGTTGCTGATGCATCCGGATTAAATTGAAACCATTCAGCACCATAATAAAAAACTGCTTCCCGAATTCCTAATCCTGCAAAAGATATAACGGAAAGCACACTGGAAATCAAAAATAAAATCAGATAAATCAAATAGTCATCCTCAATCCAGAATGATTTCAAAAGACAAAAAACACAAATTAATTGAGCAGTTTGAATTAAAATCGAATAGAAAAAGCCAATGTAAATACGTTTCTTATAAGTTTCAAGAAATCGGATGATTAATTTTAAAAAGATAAAAGTAGCGATAAATCCTGCTACCCCAATTCCTAAATTCCAATAATATGAAAATTGGGATTTTGTAAACAAAATCAAAACGCAGGTCATAAAACCAATTGCTACGATTCCCAGAAACCGTTCGACAAAAACAACCTGCCCTACTTTCTTCAAAGATTTTTTATGGGATTTACTCAAAGCAAATGCTTTATAGGCATCTCCTCCCACTCCACCGGGCAAGAAAAAATTATAAAACATCCCAAGCAAGTATAATTTGGAATTAGCTTCAAAAGTCAATCGAACTCCAATTTTTCGGATGAAAATATTAAAACGAAATATGGATATTACTTGAGATATTAAAAAAAACAGGACCGCTACTGCGAAATAAAAAGGATTGGCAGTTCGCAACATTTGCTGAATGCCTTTCCAATCTAATTGACTAAAAACCAAAGAAATCAACCCGATGCTGACCAGGATTTTAATTACCGTGATGAATTGTTTTCTGAGTTTCGGTTTCACCGATAAAAATTTTTCTGACTTTGTAAGGACGTTTCTGTTGCGACTCAAAATAGGTACGCATCTGCAAATCTATGATAATTCCCGTCGTAAAAAACTGAATTCCCACGAACAAAAGTAAAATTCCCAAAATCATCAAAGGACGATTTCCGATGTCTTCCCCAAATCCGAATTTCACGATCATCAAATAAAGCAGAATCAATCCTCCGATCGTGAAAGAAAGCATCCCGAAATTCCCAAAAAGATGAATTGGTTTTTGTAAATATTTCCGCTGGAATAGAAGCAAAATTAAGTCATTTACCACTTTTGTGGTTCTTCCCAATCCGTATTTGGATTTCCCAAACTGACGTTGATGGTGTTTCACGTTGACCGCCGTAATTCTCGCGCCGTTAAAAAATGCAAGCAGTGTGATATATCGGTGCATTTCTCCATATAAATTCAAATCCTTTGCTGTTTCCCTAGTGAAAACTTTCAAAGCACATCCATGATCTTTGATGTCCAATTTGGTGGTCTTCCGAATGATCCAATTGGCAATTTTGGATGGAAAAGTGCGCACGACATTATCTTGTCTTTTCTGACGAATTCCCGTCACCACGTCCCAATCTTCATCTTTTGCTTTGTGGTACATCATCAGAATATCGTCCGGATCATTCTGTAAATCCCCATCCATCGTAACCACATAATCACCTGTTGCATAATCAATCCCGGCGGCTAAAGCTAAACTTTGTCCGTAGTTTTTTTTCAGTTCGATTAAAACCACATTGGGATTCTGCAGTTTTTTGATTGCTTGTCGGGTTTGATCTGTGGAACCATCATCTACGAGGATTATTTCAAAGTTTTTGCCTTGTAATGAACCTTCAATTCGTCCCACTAAAAGACCTACATTTTCTTCCTCATTGTAAACCGGAACAACGACAGATAACTTTTCAGAAACCGGATTTTGAATCATTTTTAATTCTTAATTTAGCCCAAATCAAATTGCAAAAGCGAATATAATTAAAAACCATGAGCCCGTATTCTCAAAACGAATATTTCTATTATTTCCTGATTTTGCTGGCGGGGGGATTTCTTTGTTTTGTAAATTTAGGAAGCCATCCCATTTATATTTTGGACGAAGCTAAAAATGCAGAAGCAGCCCGGGAAATGTTTGCAAACGGGAATTGGATTGTTCCAACTTTTAATGACGAATTACGCACGGACAAACCTCCTCTGCATTATTGGTTTATGATGATTTCTTATAAATTATTTGGGGTAAGTGCTTTTGCCGCACGGTTTTTTTCCGCTTTTTTCGGAGTTTTAACATTGATTTCCACTTATCATTTCGCCAAAAAATTCATCAACCGCAGAATTGCCGCCACTACGACTTTTGTCCTTTGTTCAGCCATTTTTTGTATGCAGGAATTCCACCTTGCCGTTCCGGATCCTTATCTGATTTTCTTTGTGAGTTTTGCGCTTTTTACGTTTTATGATTATTATAAAAACCAAAAAAAAAGCAGTTGGTTGCTTTTTTATATTTCGTTGGGTTTGGGGTTTTTGGCAAAAGGACCGGTCGCCATAGCACTTCCGGGATTGATTGTAGTTATTTTTTTGTTGATGAAAAAAGATTTGAGCTGGAAAACCATTATATCTATCAATCCTTTTCTCGGAGGAATTTTAACGCTGGGTATGTCAGTTCCTTATTTTTATTTGGTACACAAAGCAACAAACGGAACTTTTACGGAAGGTTTTTTTCTTCAACATAACATCCAACGATTTAGTGGCGAAATGGAAGGTCACGGAGGATTACCTTTTATCACTTGGGCTTTTGTATTGTTGGGATTACTGCCCTTTTCGTTCTTCATCATTCAAGGTTTTATCCAAGGTTGGAAACAGAAAAAAACAAATGATTTTGTGTTGTTTTCTTTTGTCGTTTCAACTGTTTTTGTGGTGTTTTTCAGTATTTCCATGACAAAGCTTCCAAATTATCCGATGCCAAGTTATCCTTTTATAGCTGTCCTTATTGCTGTTTATCTCAATGGGATTCTAAACAAATCCATTTCTTTGAAAGGATATAGAATCAGTTTATGGGTTTTGATGATCATAACCATCTTGATGCCTGTAGCAGGTTACATTGCGTTGAGCTATGTAGAAACTCAACTTCATAGTGTTCGTTTCTCAAGTTTTACACTTGCCATTTTGCCATGTGCTGTCATAGCCGCTTTGGTATATCTGTATCGTGGAAAGTTGAAAGAAAGTATCATCGCCATCGGGATGGGCTCTATGTTTCTCACGTTACAATTGTTCCAATTTGTGTATCCGGCTTTGGTTTCGAAAAGTCCTGTTTCATTGGCAAAAAACATCATTTCGAACGACAGTAAAACGATTCTTTATAAAGGATACGACCCTGCTTTTTTATTTAATTACCAGCGGACTTTTCCTTTTGCTGAAACAAAAGAGCAAGTTTTGGTATTTTTAAAAGAAAATCCAGACGCAACGGTAATCACCAAAGAGAAATTTTATGAATCGGATTGGAAAGAAGTTTCGTCTGAAATTGTTTTAAAACAAAAAGCATTGTTTGAAAATTATACCATCGTTATTTTTAAATTGAAATGATTTTGAAATTTGTATTTTTGTACTAATTCCCTTTCAAATGGAAACAATTGCTCATAAAAAATTGAATCAAAGAACTTCCTGAGTTTTTAGTAGAGGAACTTTCTGAATATATTGATTTTCTTCTTTATAAATCCAAAAAAACTAATCAATTCTGAAGCCGAAATGACAGAAGAAGAATTCAGAAATTGGGTCGAAAAAGCAGAACAAGGAGAAAATATGACTTTAGACGAATTTAAATCAAAATGGAAAAACAAGGAGAACGAGATTCTAAACCGTACAAATTAACCATCAAGTCTTTTTATTTTGAAAGTTTAGAATAAATTGCGAATTATGAAAGAACCAATAAATGCAATTAAAGTCGCTCGTGGCATCAATCATTCTATGGAAAAAATCATAGAAAATCCAACTTCATACAGTAAATGTGAAAATTTACCCAGAAAGTCTAAGATCTACCGAGAAGCACGATATAAATCTTGGCTCATAATTTTTAAATTAACCATATCGGAAGTAATAATTTTGGGTGTCCTTAACGGAAAACAAAAACCTTCTTCTTTCAAGAACCTAAGAAGCAAATCATAAAACTTTAAATGAATAAAAAAGTAATTGTCATCACGGGAAGTTCTTCCGGAATCGGAGAAACGCTTGCCAACCATTTTGTGGAAAGAGGGCATATCGTATATGGACTTTCACGTTCACGGAAAGATTCTTTGAAATTTAACCACATCGCCACAGACGTGACCAACAAAGAAAATGTACTTCAATCGGTTCAACAAATTATAAACGAAGCAGGGCGAATTGACGTACTTATCAACAATGCCGGAGTAGGAATGCTAGGCGCCATAGAAGATGTAACAAAAGAGGATTTTGATAAATTGGTTAATGTGAATATTTACGGCGTGATTTATATGATGCAGGCGGTTTTACCGTTGATGCGCGGGCAAAAATCAGGACACATTCTGAATGTTTCATCCATCGCTAGTAATCATGGATTACCGTTTCGGGGTTATTATTCGGCTTCCAAATCGGCAATTGACAGAATTACGGAATCCATACGTTTGGAAAATCAAAATACCGGAATTGAAATCATCACGGTCAATTTTGGCGATATCAAAACACCAATTGCCGAAAGCCGTATCCAAAGCACTGTTTCCAGTTTTTATAAAAGTCGATACGACAAACTTGCCCAACTTATAGATGAAGAGGTGAATCACGGAATGGAACCTGAAAAATTAATTCCTATTATCGAACGGCTCATTAATAAGCACAACCTAAAACCGCATTATAATATCGGCAAAGGAATTCAGAAATTTTCCGTTACTCTCAAAAGAGTAATTGGCCAGAGAATGTTTGAAAGGTTGTTAGCGAGGTATTCAAAGTTGGATTAATTGAAATAAAAATGGATATTACTTGGCACTTTAAAGAATTTGACGATCTCACTTCAAAAGAATTATATGAAATTTTTCATCTTCGTGTGATGGTCTTTATGATTGAACAAGATTGTTTATACAATGAAATAGATGGAAAAGATCCGAAATGTTCTCATTTATGGTGCGAGGCAGATGGGAAAATACTGGCTTACTGTCGGATTGTCCCACCGGGTGTTTCTTATGAAAAACCTTCTATTGGTCGGGTTGTCAGCCATCCAGAATTTCGACATTTCAAATTAGGGCATCAGTTGATGCGTCACGCAATTCAAATTATAGAAAACCATTACCACACCACGGAAATTAAAATCAGTGCGCAGTCTTATCTGAAAAATTTTTATGAAAAATACGGATTTCATCAAACTTCAGACGAATATTTGGAGGATGATTTGCCACACATGGAGATGCTTCGGTAAATGATTTTTTGTAGTTTCTGAGAATTTTCAGATATTTAGTTTGTCTTAACACATTTCTATGAAGCTTTTTCTTTATTCATTCCTATTTATTATATTAATTTCCTGTGAAAGTAAAAACCATCAAAATTATCCAACGATGTCTGAAGATGGATTTTTTCAAGCTGTAGTGGAAATTCCCGCAGGAACCAATACTAAATACGAATTCAACCCGGAAAGCATCTCGTATGAAATCGATCAGCGCGATGGTAAAGACCGAATCATCCAATACCTTCCGTATTTTGGAAATTATGGATTCGTTCCCTCTACCCTTTCTGATAAAACCAAAGGCGGAGACGGGGATCCTTTAGATATTATCGTCCTTTGTGAATCCTTGCCGCAGGGAACAGTTATTCCTGTTATTCCATTGGGAACAGTTCAACTTCTGGATCAGGGAGAAACCGATTATAAAATCATTGCAGTTCCGGCTGACGAAAATCTCAATCTGCTGAAAATCAAAACATTTCAGGAATTGAAAACGAAATTTCCAACCATCATTCAAATCATCGAAATCTGGTTGACAAACTACGATACAGACCATTTGCAAATTCAGGGCTGGCTGAACGAAAAGGAATCAGAAAATTATATCAAAGAAAATTTAGTGAAATAATTTTTATGCCTTTTTCAAAAAATAAAACATCAATAAAAACCAACCTACAATCATCAACAATCCTCCCAGAGGTGTGATCGGACCTAACCATTTTAAATTCATTCCCCAATGATCGGCAAATGATAAAAAGTAAATACTAACGGAGAAAATAAACGTACCAAGTATGATGCACCATGATGCACTTTTCTCCAATGTAGTTTGAAATTCTAAGAACAATCCGATTGCAACCAATAATAGTGCATGATACATTTGGTATTTTACACCCGTCTCAAAACTCATCAGCTTTTCTGCCGGAAGAATTTTCTTAAAAGCATGCGCTCCGAAAGCTCCTAAAATAACCGAAGTCGCACCGTATAAAGTTCCGAAAGTCAATACCAATTGTTTCATAATTCAAATTTTTCATAAAGATAATACAGATTTGCTTGAATCCTTCATGAATCTTATCAGTCCTTATTTAGATTTAATTTAATTAAATATCTTTGTCAATCTACGACATACAAACAGATGAGCCAGACACAAACTATTTCAGATTTAAAGATTGGAGATTCGGGTCGGATATCCGGTTTTTCATCCGAAGATATTCCGATGAAATTTTATGAATTGGGGCTTATTCCCGGTTCATTTGTTACCCTGAAAAAACGATTGCCATTTGGAGGACCGGTTTGCATTCAGTTGATGGAATCTTCCAATTTAATTGCCTTAAGAAATACCGAAGCACGTTCCATTCTAATTGAAAAATTCTTATGATTATAAAGAAGATTGCATTAATTGGAAATCCTAATGTCGGAAAATCAACGCTTTTTAACCTGCTAACAGGTTTACGTCAAAAAATCGGGAATTATCCGGGAATGACCGTTGAAAAGAAAACCGGAACGGTCAATCTCAACGGAAATAAATATGAAATCATTGACCTTCCCGGCACCTATGGATTGTATGCAAATTCATTGGACGAACAAGTTGTAACAGATATTCTGAATCATCCGCAACATCCTCAGTTTCCATCACTTGCCATTGTTGTAGCCGAACCCACCAATTTAAAACGCTCCCTTCTTTTGTTTCAACAAGTTCGGGAATTGGAAATTCCAGCACTTCTGGTTATCAACATGATGGACGAAGCTGAAAAACAAGGCATCCAAATTCAAGTTGAAAAATTAGTAGAAAAACTTCAAACTCAGATTATTCTCACCGATGCCAGAAGTGGAAAAGGAATTTCGGAGTTGAAAAATGCAATGGAAAAAAACTACGATCCCATTGAAAAATCTTTTTCACCTCCACGCGAATTTCATCCTGCTTTGGAAAAAATCAAATCGATTTTTGGTTTGGAAAATGACTATAAAGCATGGCAATATTTAAGTCAGAAAGAATTGAAACATCTTTCTCAATCGGAAAAATCGGAACTTGAAAATTTAAAATCGGAGCACAAAATCATCCCGAAAAGGTTACAAGTAAAAGAAATTTTGAATCGTTACGAAACCATCGATGAAATTTTAGAAAATTCCGTTTCACAGAAAGCAAAGACGAAATCAACATTTACCGAAAACTGGGATAGAGTTTTGATTCATCCTATTTGGGGTTATTTCATTTTCTTTGGTTTATTATTGCTAATTTTTCAGGCGATTTTTGCGTGGTCAGGACCCTTTATGGATGGAATCGATGAAGGTTTTGCATGGCTTTCCCAGACCATCGCCACACAACTTCCAGACGGCCTAATCAATGGTTTGATCACAGACGGAATCATTTCGGGAATTGGTGGAATTGTGATTTTTGTTCCTCAGATTTTGATTTTATTCTTTTTTATTTCCATCATGGAAGAATCGGGGTATATGAGCCGCGTCGTTTACCTGATGGATCGATGGCTGAAACCATTTGGATTAAGTGGAAAAAGCGCCGTTCCGCTCATGTCCGGAGCCGCTTGCGCCATTCCGGCAGTGATGTCTGCTCGAAATATAGAAAATGACAAAGAACGACTCATAACGATTCTCGTAACACCTTTTATGACGTGCGCCGCTCGGCTTCCGATTTACGTTGTCATCATCGGTTTAATCATTCCGGAAGAAAAAATTTATGGTTTCAATTTGCAGGGACTTGCTCTTTTAGGAATGTATTTGCTGGGAGTTTTGGGCGCTTTGGGAAGTGCTTGGGTACTGAAAAAATTAATCAAATCCAACTTCAAAAGCTATCTAATATTAGAACTTCCAACCTATAAAATGCCGGTTTGGCGAAATGTTTTATTAACCGTTTGGGAGAAATCATCAGGATTTGTATTTGGAGCAGGGAAAATAATTCTGGCAATCAGCATCATTTTATGGGTTTTGGGAAGTTTCGGAATAGGTGAAAAATTTAACAATGCAGAAGAAATTGTAAAATCAGAAAATCCGAATTTATCCGAAGAAGAATTGGAAAATGAAATAACCGCTTATAAATTGGAATATTCCTTCCTGGGCTATATGGGACAAGCTATTGAACCCGTTGTAAAGCCTTTGGGTTATGACTGGAAAATGGGAATCGGTTTGATCTCATCGTTTGCGGCACGGGAAGTTTTTGTGGGAACGATGGCGACTGTTTACAGTTTGGGCGATACAGATGATGAATTAACCATACGGGAACGAATGGCAAAAGAAATCAATACAGAAACCGGAAAACCGGCTTATAATCTAGCCTCCGGAATTTCGCTTCTGCTTTTTTATGCATTTGCGATGCAGTGCATGAGTACCATTGCTGTGGTTCGAAAAGAAACCGGATCATGGAAATGGACAATGATTCAATTGGTATTTATGTCGGGATTGGCCTATGTAGCCGCTTTGGTTGCTTATCAAATTTTAAAGTAATTCTTTATTTATCTTTGTGCTATGTTTTACATTATCCTTCAATACATTTTTATAGCGGTCGTTTTTGGAATTGCCGTTTGGTATGTCATTAAGCTTTTTAAAGATTCTTTTACTTCTAAAGAATCCTGTTCCAAAGGTTGTGGGTGTGATACTTCCGCAAAACCGAAAGATGATTCTTCTTTAAGTTAATTCAAAGAAAAAGGACACCCAATCGGATGCCCTTTCAAATTATCTTAAATTATTATTCTAATTAATCGGAACGTTAATCTGCCCATTTGTAATGGTAATTTCCTCACCCGGAACACCACCTGTAAATTTCGTAATGGTTCCGCTAAACGTTCCAATCACACGTTGAGCCGTAACAGCGGTAATATTTAAAGTAACCGGAAGATAGGTATCTGTTGAGGAATTGTAATTCGTATAAACATCCGATGGGTTCTCGGAAGTTCCTAAATTCACCTGATAAACCACTTCATTTGCTTCCGTAAAACTTCCTACTGAAATTCCTCCCGGAATCGTAATCGACAATGTTTGAATCTGATCCACGTTAATTCCCTGAATAACAGCAGCTGTCTGAATGCCCATCGCATTTGCATTGGTGCTGAAATCAAATAATTGGTTGTTGAAATTCGCTTTTAAGATTCGGTCATTTTGAACTTCCGGCTCAAACTGGATTTCAAAAAACTGACCATTTGTAATCACTCTCGTTTCTTCTGAGATAGCATTATAAACTGTTCCTGAGAAAATTCCGCTTACCAAACCTGCACTATTATTTACAGTAGTGATGGAAAGATTGAGTGGAAGAAGTTCATTTTGCGCACTAACGTTAGTAAAAACGCCTGCCTGACCTAAATTTATGATGACTGTCGCACCATCCGAGTGGGAAAATGTACCGACGCTTAACGCTTCCGAAATGGAAATAACAATGGAATGACTCGCCGTATTTGCTCCTCTAATCTGACTGTTTTCAGCTGAAGTCGTCGCAATAGTTGCATCACTCAAATCGGTAAAAACACCATTCAACTCAAATGTATAAGTTCCTGATTCTATGACAGTTTGAAATTCATCACCCGGCGTTATTAGTTCACTATCGGAACAACTCCATAGAAATCCCAGCAATAGAAACGAGAACAAAAAAGATTTATTCATTTTTAAATTTTTGATAAAATTAGCTAAATAACTTCAATATAATTCAACGGAATTTAGGAAAAAGTATTGCATCAATAATTTTCCTCTGTCTTTTCACCTGAAACAATTTGTTTGGCAGAAGAAGTTCCAATTCTTTTTACACCCAAAGCTATCATTTTTTCCGCCTCTTCTTTTGTGCGAACACCACCTGAAGCTTTCACAGAAAGCGAACCAGAATTTTCTAACATCAGACGGATTACGTGCTCGTTAGCGCCGTTTGGTTCTCCATTTGGTGTTTGAAAAAATCCCGTAGAAGATTTGACGAAAACATTTTCAGAGGGATAGTCTTTTAATTTGGTTTCAATTATTTCCCGGATGAATTGGGTCAATTCTACAATTTCCTGATCAGTCAGCGCAGCCGTTTCGATGATCCATTTTACTATTTTCCCATTTTTCAATCCAATCAGCGAACAAACTTCTATCTCTTCTGCTACTTTTTCAAGATTCCCGTTTTTAAATGTGCGATAATCAACAACAAAATCCAGTTCGTCAGCACCATCGGCTATGGCTTTCTGACATTCTGAAATTTTTGCATTGAGCCCGCCGTTTCCTTCTGGGAAATCGATAACCGTTCCCAATTTCACATGAGAACCTTTTTCATCAATCATCATGCGCAGCGAATACACATAATCCGGACGAACCATCACGGCAAACAAACCAAGTTCTATCGCTTCGTTTGTTAATTTATGAACTTGTTCTAGCGTTTCTGAATCCGAAAATCCGCTCTGTTTAGGCGTTTTTAAATAAGTCGAATCCAAATAATCTCCTAACCGCATTCTAAAAAATTTAGGTCACAAAATTAATAATTTAAAATTGCATAAACCGGAAAATGATCACTATAACCTCCTAAATATTTTCTTCCGGCATAGGTTCTGAAAGGCGAACCTTTAAATCTTCTGTCCCATTCCTGCACCGAACGATCGTTGTAAATATGTGCCGAATGAAAACGCAAATTCTCTTCTGTTTCGGTAAAAAAAGATTTGGAAAATAAAATCTGGTCAAACAGAATCCATCTTCCTTGGTGTTTTAAACTTCCCGATTTCGGAAACATTTCTAGCATCGGGTTAAAAAGTTCATCTGAAGAAAATTCGGTTAGTTTCGTAGTACCCAAAATAGACTGAGCATCTGTATCGTTTGGATTTCCGTTAAAATCACCCATGATGACAATTTTTGCATTTACATCTTCACTTAAAATCACATTGACTCTTGCCCGAATTTCCTGAAGAAACTGTATCCGGAAATCACGATTTACGTCCACATCACGCCGCGATGGTAAATGCACGACAAATGTATGGATGTTCTGAGTTTTCAATCGAAAAACCGCGTATAAAATATCTCTGGAAAAATCGGTATCATTTACTCTATTCGGATGTTGATAAATCAATCGAATGGGTTCCAACTTTACTGGATAAACCAATTCTTTCCTATATAAAATAGCATTATCAATTCCCCGTTCGTCCAAAGAATCGAAATGAATATATTCATAATGATGTTCAATTAAATGTTCAGAATGAATCAAATCCTCCAGCACAGAATCATTTTCAATTTCTGCCAGTCCGATGAAAAGTGGAGGTTCTCCCGTTTCCTTTAAACCCAATTCACTTATGACGGATGCGATTTTCCAAATCTTGTTTTCATACCTATTTTTGGTCCACTTTCGGCTTCCTTCCGGCGTATATTCGTTTTCATGTTTTTCGGGATCATCCGTCACATCAAAAAGATTCTCTACATTATAAAAAGCGATAGTTCCGGTTTTCATTATTTAGATTTAAAAACGAAAATATATAAAAAACAGTTTACAAAAGACCATTTTCGTTTTCTTTCTTACTTTTACAACTGAAAAATTCAGGTTACGGTATGCCGATTCAGTACATTTTTGAGATCATAGGAACGGTAGTTTTTGCTATTTCAGGAGCATTAGCTGCAGGAGAAAAATCCGGAAAAGATTGGTTTGGGGTAACGTTTGTAGGATTTATTACGGCAATTGGGGGTGGTAGTTTGCGTGATATGTTACTCGGAAGTTATCCATTGGTCTGGGTAAACGATGTGAATTTTATTTATGCTATCATAGCAGGCGTTGTCATCATGCGACTTTTTTATAATTCGCTTGATAAATACCGTCGTGAACTTTCGCTCTTTGACACCATGGGAATTGCGCTTTTCACCATTTTAGGAACGGAAAAAACCATTGAACTAGGCTTTCATCCTGTCATTGCAGCCATTATGGGAATGTTTACCGCAGTTATGGGTGGTGTAATTCGAGATACATTGACTAATTCTACTCCTGTAATCTTCCGCAAAGAAATTTATGCCACCGCTTGTTTAGGTGGCGCTATTTTATTTTTAATTTTAAACCAATTTGACATACATAGAACTGCTAATTTTATAATTTCCGGTTTGTTCATTATAAGCATCCGGATTATGGCAGTTTACTTCAAATGGAGCATTCCTAAATTCGGATAAATTATGATTGAAATAATTCCAAAAGATATATGGACAGGAAGATTGGACGATGAAGACGGCGCTCTGGGAACGCGTTGGCACCAAATCATCCAAACTCGATTATTTTCTGAATTGAAACCCGATTCTGACGAAAAAATTGCGCTTTTGGGTTTTTGTTCGGACGAAGGTGTAAAACGAAACAAAGGAAGAATTGGGTCAAGGAACGCACCAAATCAAATCCGTAAATCTCTGGCAAACCTGCCTTTTAATTCAACTAAACAAAAAGTTGTTTTCGATTTTGGAAATATCGTTTTGGAAAATGAGGGTTTGGAATCAGTGCGCGAGCAACAAATTCAGTGTGTTTCCGAATTAATTCGAAATAATTATTTTCCAATTGTTTTAGGCGGCGGACATGAAACCGCTTTAGGAAATTTTCTTGCATTGGCTGAAAATTTTAAAAAAATCGGAATCATCAACATAGATGCACATTTTGACTTACGAATTCCTGTGGACGGCAGCACTTCAGGAACACCCTTTTTCGAAATGGCAAATTATTGCATTGAAAACGACAGGGAATTTCATTATTTCACAATTGGAATTCAACCCAACGGAAATACGCAAGCCCTTTTCCAACGAGCAGAAGATTTAAATGTAAAAACGATTTTAGCTGACGAAGTCCATACAGATCTGAATTTTGTTTTGCGACAAATCGAAGATTTTTCAACAAAATTTGATGCGCTATATGTCAGCTTGGATTTGGATGTTTTAGACGGTGCTTTTGCACCTGGCGTAAGTGCGCCTTCTGTAAATGGTCTTACGCCTTTTCAGGTAAAAAACATAATTCAGAAACTTATGGAATCAAAAAAAATCAAAGTTTTTGATGTGGTTGAACTGAATCCTGAATGGGATCAGGACAATCGAACTGCTAAATTAGCGGCTCATTTTTTGCAGGATTTGACGTTCAGTTAAGGAAATATGACTAAATTATATCCACTAAAATTCAAGCCCATTCCACAATACAGAATTTGGGGCGGGAATAAGTTAAATTCAATTTTACCAAAAGAATCCCAAATGGAAAATTTGGGAGAAATCTGGAGTTTATCGAGTGTTTCAGCGAATATGAGCATCGTTGAAAATGGCGCTTTAGAGGGAAAGAATTTGAATGAAATAATAGATGTATTCCAGGAAAAATTA
>CALLXZ010000157.1 GCA_937875605.1 uncultured Moheibacter sp. | reverse complement strand
AATGCTCAGACATACAATTAACAGTAGAAGAACGTGATTTTATAGGTTCTCAATACGAAGATTGCCTTTGTGCCAATTGTATGAAAGAACTTAAAACGAAGTATAATAATGAAGCATTTCAAACAAAGCTGAAAAACATCTTGGGTATTTTTTATAAACCCAATACAAACAAATAAATATGGAATTAGAAGAAAGAAAAAAAATAGCCGAAACCCGAATTTTCAAAGCCGTTTTCCCCAATACGACCAATCATTATGACACATTTTTTGGTGGAACGGCCATGCAACTAATGGATGAAGTAGCCTTTATCACCGCCACACGATTTTGTCGAAAAAGAGTTGTAACCGTCAACAGCGACCGAATTGATTTTAAAAAACCAATTCCCGCCGGAACGATCATAGAACTCATCGGAAAAATCTCTTATTTGGGAAATACCAGTTTAAAAGTCAAAGTGGATATTTACATAGAACAAATGTATAGCGATGAAAGAGAAAAAGCGGTTCAGGGAGAATTTACCTTTGTTGCTATCGATGTTCATAAAAATCCGGTCAGCATCATTGAAGGGTTTGGCGTTTAGAAATTGAATTTTGATTGTTTATATTTGAAGAATTGATTCTAAAATCCAAAACATGTTAAAACGAAATTTATCCCTTTTATCTGTATTTATTTTTGTCCTGAGTGTATTCGCACAAGAAAACATACAATTCCCAAAGAAATTCTCGATTTGGTGGAATTTGAACGAGCGCCAGGCGTTTTGATGGACTCCGATAAAAATTACATGATTTTATCCTATCGAAATACGTATAAATCGCTCGATGATTTAAATCAAGAGAAGTATTTGAAATAACTCTCAATAACCTACTTCAATTAAATCATTATGAATTGAAACATTATTCAATTGAAAAAATAAAAAGACCTGTTAGTATTCTAAAACCTAACAGGTCTAACTTATCTAAATTGAATTTATATTAATTACTTGAATCAAATTTTCTAAAAATCCTTAATTTTGCCTCGCTAAAATTTTAAACAAATGGGAAGAGCGTTTGAATTCCGCAAAGGAAGAAAAATGAAACGTTGGGCTACGATGGCCAAAGTTTTTACCCGCATCGGAAAAGACATCGTGATGGCGGTAAAAGAAGGTGGTCCTAACCCTGAGGCCAACTCCAGATTACGTGCTGTGATGCAAAATGCGAAAGCAGCCAATATGCCCAAGGAAAATGTAGAACGTGCGATCAAAAATGCAAGTAATAAAGATACTGCAAACTTTAAGGAAGTTTTGTTTGAAGGTTATGGTCTTCACGGCATCGCTGTACTGATAGAAACGGCAACTGATAATAATAACAGGACGGTAGCAAACATCAGAAGTTATTTTAATAAAACCGGAGGCGCACTCGGAACACAAGGTTCGGTCGAATTTATGTTTGATCATATCTGTAACTTTACTGTAAAAGGAGAAGGTCTGGATATCGAAGAATTGGAATTGGAATTGATTGATTACGGTGCGGAAGAACTGTTTGAAGAAGAAGGAAACGTGGTCGTTTATGCTCCATTTGAAAGTTTCGGGCAGTTACAGAAATATTTTGAAGAAAATAATATCGAAATCATTTCTAGTGGCTTTGACCGAATTCCGCAAGTAACCAAAGAATTAACCGAAGAAGAACAAGCTGATTTGGACAAATTATTGGAAAAAATCGAAGAAGATGATGACGTTCAAAACGTTTTCACAACGATAGCGCATTAATTAATTAGTATATATTTTGGATGCTGAATTGAAATAATTTAATTCAATCAAAATTCAAAATTCAAAATTTCATCGAATGAATCTCAAACAAAAAACAGCCGAAATCCTTACCCAAACACTAACTGAATTATATTCTATCAGTCCGGAACGGCTTGAGATTCAAAATACTCGTAAAGAATTTGAAGGACAGTACACATTGGTTACTTTCCCTTTGATTAAAGAGCTGAAAAAGAAACCGGAAGATTTGGGAGAAGAAATCGGTAACCATTTATTTTCTAAAAATCTGATTTCGGGATTTAATGTCGTAAAAGGATTTTTAAATCTAAGTTTTCCAAGCGAATTCTGGATGGGAAATCTAACGGAAAATGCTACCGATAAAGAATTTGGATTTGTTCAAAAGCATCCCGAAGCTCAATCGGTCATGGTCGAATACTCCTCGCCCAACACCAACAAACCCATTCATTTAG
>CALLXZ010000156.1 GCA_937875605.1 uncultured Moheibacter sp. | reverse complement strand
TTAAATCTTCGATTTCCAACTTACTTTCCGCCGCAATTTTTCTTACAACCGGAGAAAGAAAAGATTTCCCGTCAATGGATTTAGTAGCAATTAATTCCGTTTTTTCATTTGAAACTGAATTTTCTTTTTCAATTGTTTCAACAATTTCTGCATGAACAACTGTATTTTCATCCACCTCAAAAATGGCAATCGCACTTCCTACTTTAGCTTCTTCTCCGCTCTGAACAAGGATTTCTTTCAAAATCCCTTCATATTCAGAAGGCAGATCACTATCAACTTTATCGGTCCCAATTGTTACGAACAATTCGTCTTTTGCGATTTTATCGCCAGGATTTTTAAGCCAATCGGTAATGGTTGCTTCCATTACACTTTCGCCCATTTTGGGAAGGAGGATTTGGATTTCTTTCATTTTGATGAAGTATAAAGTAGTAAATATCAAATAGTAAGGCTTTTGTATCCCACTACTCAATACTTGATACTAATTTTATTTATTCAAAAGCATTGATTCCTGTGATGTCGTTTCCGGTGATCAACAAGTGAATGTCATGCGTTCCTTCGTAAGTGATAACGGATTCTAAATTAGCCGCATGGCGCATCATCGGATAATCTCCAACGATTCCCATTCCCCCAAGAATTTGTCGGGACTCACGCGCGATGTCGATTGCCATTTTCACATTGTTACGTTTTGCCATGGAAATCTGAGCAGGAGTTGCTTTATCATCATTTTTCAAAGTTCCTAAACGCCAAACCAATAATTGTGCTTTTGTAATTTCGGTGATGAATTCGGCTAATTTCTTTTGTTGTAACTGAAAAGAAGCAATGGGTTTACCGAATTGTTTTCTTTCCAAAGAATATTGAAGTGCTACTTCATAACAATCTATCGCTGCTCCGATTACACCCCAACTAATTCCATAACGTGCAGAATTCAAACAAGAAAGAGGACCACGCAAACTACTTACGTTTGGCAATACATTTTCTTTTGGAATTATCACATCTTCAAAAACCAATTCTCCTGTTTTCGAAGCACGAAGCGACCATTTGTGGTGAGTTTCGGGTGTTGAAAAGCCTTTCATTCCACGCTCTACGATCAATCCTCGGATTTTCCCTTCTTCATCTCTAGCCCAAACCACGGCAATATCCGCTACCGGTGAATTGGTAATCCACATTTTTGCACCATTTAAGATATAATGATCACCTTTATCCACCACTTTGGTTTCCATTCCGGCAGGATTTGAACCATGATTGGGTTCTGTCAAACCAAAACAACCGATCATTTCACCGCTTGCTAACTTTGGTAAATATTTCATTCTTTGTTCTTCGGAACCAAATGTATAAATCGGATACATCACCAAAGATGATTGAACCGAAGCTGCTGAACGAACCGCACTGTCTCCGGCTTCCAATTCCTGCATGATCAATCCGTAAGCGATCTGATCCAATCCGGCCCCACCGTATTGTTCTGGAATATAGGGACCTAAAGCTCCGATTGCGCCCAATTTAGGCATCAAGTCCGGAATATCTGTATGGTCATGTGCTGCATTATCAATTACAGGCTTAATTTCCTGATTTACAAAGTCACGAACGCTCTGACGAACCAATTTATGTTCTTCTGTCAATAAGTCATCAATATGAAAATAATCTGTTGCCATTTCTTGTTTGTTTTGGTGCGTAAAATTAAGCAGAAAACTAGGATTGACAAATATTTAATTGGGTGTTATTTATCAACTTATCCACCGAAAAGAAAAAAGGCATGAAACGTCATTCATGCCTTATCTATTTTTTCATTAACCATTTCGGGAACGGAATAAATTTTTAGTCTTCCTCTTCTCCCCCCGGCGTTCCAGGACCACGACGAGATCCTTCTTCTGGTCTGTTGGTACGTATAGTATTACTTGAATTCGTATTATTGGAAGGGTTATTTGTTTGATTCACATTAGGATTATCCGTAGGTCTGACATTTCCACGGGTTTTTGTAGATTTTTCTTCTTCGGCTTTTTTGGCATCTACTCCTTTTTTAGAAGCATTTTCATTTTCTCCTGCTTCTGCTACATCTTTTGTTTTCCCGTTCAATAAATCGAGAATGTCTTGTGCTTTTTTGGCTTCGTCCGAATTCTGATAAGCTACCGTAATTAACTCTAAAGCCGAAACAAAATTCTCCCTTCCTTCTGTCTTTCCAATTGCCAAAGCGTTTAGCAATGAAAACTTGGCGATGATAGCTTCTGTAGGCCACTTTTCGATGGCCTCCACTGTCCTTGTCTTTACATCCTTGAATTTATCTGCCTTGTAAAAATCATAAGTTTCCTCATAGAAAGCCAATGCTTCTTTGGTCGTCGGTGTGATGAAATCAATCTCCGGATTTAAAATGTATTCCGCATAAATCGAATTTGGGTATTTGGACAAAATCAGATTTTTATATTCATCTGCTTTTGTCAAATTTTCTTCTTTATTATTAATACGATACAATTGATAGTAAGCTTGAGCTTCTGTCGGTTGTTCTTTCGGAGGAGTGGAAACCAAATGTTCCAGTGTCGTTGTGGCTACTTTTGCATTTTTAAATAAGTCGTAATAACCAATGCCCAACGAAAGTTCAGTTGTATCCCTCTCAATTTTTAATTTATGTAATTCAGCAGGTTTGGTTGGAATTTGTTCCAAATAAAAATCCAATTCATATCGTCTGGAATTTTGTGTATCGCCCTGACCTAACATTTGTGCTTCCTGCTCTTCCAAACTTATAGAACCTCCGGTAGAACTTCTCCAGTTATCACCCAAACGCACATCTCCCCAAATTCTTTTGAATTCGTTTACACCATTGGATTTTAAAGAAGTGTTATAGAAATAGAATGAACTTCCGCTTCCTCCCTCATCAAATGAATTCCCGAAACTTCCTCCTTTAGTTTGGGTTTGAAAAATCGTTGATTCCTCTTCGATTTGTTTCTGACGTTTTGCGTCTTCAATTTTTAATTTCGCAATGTAATCTCCGAAGAATTTATCTTGTTCTTCTTTGGTCATATTGGTTAATTTCAAAATACTATCATTTCGTTTTACGAGATAATATTTCTCCATTAAAAATTTAAGCGAAGTACTTCTTTCAGTAATCCGTGCAATATCTTTATTGTAAGGCGAAACCGAAAGTGCACTGTCATAATAAGCAGAAGCGTGAACGTAATTTCCCTGATCAAATTCCAAATCAGCATAGCGTTCATAGGCTTTTCCTCTGACATAAGGATCAGAAGCAGGTCCTACAAAACTTTCTTTCAGATATCTACGTGCATCTTCAATTTTATCAGCTTTGACCGCCATATCACCGATTGCATAGAAAAATTCATTTTTGCGTGAAACATAGTTTCCTTTTTTCGAAATATCCAGCAAATGCTCTTTATAGGAATTATAACTATTTTTTTCCGGATCAAAATTAGCGGCAATTCCTAATTGAGATTTTACTTCCATCTCAAATCCGGGTTTCATCTTAAAAACTCTTGTAAACGCTTCTCCTGCTTCATTCTGCATTCCTAATAGTGAATACAATTGTCCTTCGATGAAATAATAACGGGCTTCGCGTTTTTTGTTTTTTGTATTAGAAATCGTTTTATCCAAAACTTCCAATGCTTCTTCATATTCTCCTTTTCGTATTAAATTTTGAGCATAATGTTTGGAAAAATTCTCTTTCAATTTCTTTTTGTATCCATCATCCTTATTCAGATTTTCCAAAATTCTTTCTCCTTCGAAATTATTTCCGGTCTGAAAATGTGCCAACGCCATATAGAGACGGGCTTCCGGTGTGAATTTTTTATGAAAGGGAAGTTTGGTCTGCATATAATTCAACGCTTCCAATGCTTGAAAACCTTTTCCGCTGTTATAGCGCGCTTTACCTAAAATTAAGTAGGCACGGGTCATGGATTTGTTACGTTCTCTTCCGTTAATTAACATCGAATGGTTTTCAATCGCCTTCAGCGCTTTTTTCTCCACCAAATCAAATCCTACTGCCTGAGTTTCCGTATTTCCAGAATTACCTCCCGATTTGTTTGTTAAAGCTCCCGCCATTTGTTCGATATAATCATCGCTCAATTCCGGTTCTACAATCTCTGGACGAGGATCCACCGGAAGTATTTCGGAATAGTTATCCTTGTAACTTATTTCCAGTTCATCAATTTTTTTGTCCATCGCTTCTTCTGCGTTAAACAAAGTATTGAACCAAGCAGTTGTATTATGGAATGCCCTGTTTTTAGCCGAATCTCTTTTTACAGAACAACTGACCATCAAACCCAAACAAGCCAATACGAGTAATTTCTTTTTCATAAAATATCCAATCTCGACAAAACTACAATAAAAACGTATTATTTAAAAAAATCTTATACGATACATTTAAAATCTATTCAGATATTTGCAATTCTATAAAATGAGAAAAAAGAAAAAAAATATTTTCCGGAAACTCTTCCAAAAACATACGTTGATTATTCTTAATGAAGAATCACAGGAAGAACAGTTTTCATTTCGGTTAAATCGAATGAATGTTTTAGTTGTGATAGCACTGATGACTTTTTTCACCATGGCTTGTACAACGCTTACGTTACTCTACACGCCATTGCACAACTACATTCTTCCTTCTACAAAACAAGTTGATGTTCAAGATAAAGAAGAAATCCTCCATTTGACCAACCAAATCGAACAATTGGAAATACGATCAAAAGCCAACGATATCTATATCAAGAATGTACGCGCCATACTTGCAGGAGAAGTCCCAATGCCCGAAATTGACACCACTCAATCTCCGATTACAAAATCGGTGGATTTAAGTAAAGTCGATTTAGCACCGTCAAAAGATGATTTGGATTTGCGAAAAGAAGTGGCACAAGAAGAAATGTTCAGTGTCCAGGGAAATCAGGACAATCAGGAATCCGGAAGTCTTCTTTTTACGCCTTTGAAAGGAATTGTAACTTCAGGATATGATACTGAAGAAAATCATTTGGCGATTGATATAGCAGCCCAACAAGGAGAAGCCATCAAATCGGTAGCGATGGGAACGGTAATTTTCACAGATTGGACACCGGACACCGGTTTTGTTGCCATTATCCAACATCCGCGCGGGATGATTTCGGTTTATAAACACGCACTGACCGTTTACAAAAAAATGGGTGATGTGGTGAAAAAAGGTGAAGTAATTGCTGCCGTTGGAAATACAGGTGAACTGACCACCGGTCCGCATCTTCATTTTGAATTATGGATTGACGGTGCTCCGGTAGACCCGAAACAGTACATTGTGTTCTAAATATGTTTAAATGAATCTAAAAGCAAAATTTGCTAAAATATTTGCCCGAATTATTTCAAAATCCGAACAAAAGTGGATTCAAAATCCAGTTGCAACCCAAACCAAACTATTTGAAGAACTGGTTTCCATCGGTCGATTTACACGATTTGGAAAAGACCATAAATTCGATGAAATCCAATCCTATGAAGATTTTAAAAATCGAGTTCCAATCAGGGATTACGAAGAATTAAAATCCTATATAGAATTAGTAAAAGAAGGAAAATCCAACGTTCTCTGGAAAAACAAACCGATTTATTTTGCCAAGACTTCCGGCACGACTTCCGGCACCAAATACATTCCCATCACAAAAGAATCCATGCCCTTTCACATAAAATCAGCACGAAATGCTTTGCTGAATTATATGCAGGAAAAAGGAAACGCTGATTTTATCGATGGAAAAATGATTTTCCTGCAAGGAAGTCCCGAATTGCAAGAAGTAAACGGAATTAACGTCGGGAGACTTTCAGGAATTGTGGCGCATTTTGTCCCTAACTATTTACAAAAAAACAGAATGCCCAGTTGGGAAACCAATTGCATAGAAGATTGGGAAACAAAAGTCGATAAAGTTGTGGATGAAACTTTGACAGAAAACATGACGCTGATTTCAGGAATTCCACCTTGGTTGGTTATGTATTTTGAAAAACTAATTGAAAAATCGGGCAAAAAAAACATAAAAGAAATTTTCCCCAATCTCCAACTGATGGTAACGGGCGGTGTGAATTACAATCCGTATCGCGAGAAAATGATTGAATTAATCGGAGAAGATTTGGATGTAATTCAGACGTATCCGGCTTCCGAAGGTTTCATTGCTTATCAGGATTCCATCCATGCAAACGATTTATTGTTACTTTCAAATCATGGAATTTTTTATGAATTCATTCCTACTGAAGAATTTTTTGAAAAAAATCCTACACGAATTTCACTAAAAGATGTTGAACTGGAAAAAGACTATGTTTTAATTCTCAATACAAATGCCGGGCTTTGGGGCTATAACATTGGCGACACGGTTCGGTTTACCAACCTAAAACCCTATCGGATCGTCGTTTCCGGAAGGATTAAACATTACACTTCGGCCTTTGGCGAACACGTCATCGCACATGAAGTCGAACAAGTCATGCAGCAAACCCTTCAAAAATTTCCGGCTCAGGTTTCCGAATTCACCTTGGCGCCGCAGGTCAATCCCACAGAGGGTCTTCCCTATCACGAATGGTTCATCGAATTTTCTAAATTACCTGAAAATCTGGAAGAATTTGCGCATGAATTGGATCAAAATCTTCAAAATCTGAATTCCTATTATCAGGATTTAATCGAAGGAAATATGCTTCGTCAATTGGTGATTACCCAAGTGAAATCCAACGGATTTAACGACTACATGAAATCACAAGGAAAGCTCGGCGGACAAAATAAAGTGCCAAGACTTTCAAATGACAGGAAGATTGCGGACGTTTTTTATAAGTTGGAGCTAATAGGTTAAATTAAGACTAACCTTGACAAAGTTTTACTTCGGTTAATTCTTAAATTTGAACTTACATCATAAATTTTCACTTCTATAAACAATCCATTATGAAAACAATTCTCTCACTCACGACTTTATTTTTACTTTTTAATTTACAAGCCCAAACGCCCGAAGATAAAATCAACTCACTTATCGACAACTGGCATTTAGCAGCTGCAAAAGCTGATTCTAATGCATTTTTCAGTGCTTTGACAGAAAATGCACATTATTTGGGAACGGATGAATCGGAAGACTGGACACGTGAAAAAATGCGGATTTGGGCAAAGCCCTATTTCGACAGCGGAAAAGCCTGGGATTTCAAAAAGAAAACCCGCAATATCTATTTATATCCCGATGGAAAACTAGCTTGGTTTGATGAAACATTGGATACTTGGATGGGTGTTTGTCGTGGTTCAGGCGTAGTGATTTTGACCAAAGAAGGCTGGAAGATTCAACACTATGTTTTGTCGGTCGCTGTTCCCAACGATAAAATCGATGCTTATTTAGAATTGAATTAAATAATTGATATAATTTATAGTTAAAATCAGTTCGATAGTTTAAATTTATTCTAAAATCGAAACAAAAGATTTAAAATTCTAAAATCGTACGATTTAAAAAATTATTTTTACTCAAATCAAATTTCAAATCTGCGTAACTAATAATTTAATAATATGGATTTTAACTCAAATGACATCAGCAAATGTCCCTTTTTCAACGGAGCGAATACTGCCAATCATGATTCTGTTACGGAATGGTGGCCCAATTCACTAAACCTAGACATTCTTTCCCAACACGACACAAAAACCAATCCGCTTGGAGATGATTTTAACTATGCGGAAGAATTCAAAAAATTGGATTTGGGAGCTCTGAAAAACGATTTACGAGAATTGATGACAGACAGTCAGGATTGGTGGCCGGCGGATTGGGGAAATTATGCCGGAATGTTTGTGCGTACAGCCTGGCATTTGGCAGGAACTTACCGAAAA
>CALLXZ010000155.1 GCA_937875605.1 uncultured Moheibacter sp. | reverse complement strand
TCAATTCTTCAATTGCCGCAATTCCCGAAGTCGCTTCGATTCTACGAATTCCCGCTGCACTTGAACTTTCGCTTTGCAATTTGAACATGATGACATCAGCCGTATTTTGCACGTGCGTTCCACCGCATAATTCAACCGAATCACCAAAAATAATCATCCTCACTACATCACCATATTTTTCTCCGAAAAGAGCCATGGCACCCGATTCAATTGCTTGTTTGAAAGGAACTGAACGTCTTTCATCCAATGGAATTCGCGCAGCAATTTTTTGATTTACTTTTGAAATAACTTGGTTTAATTCTTCTTCAGACAATTTATTGAAATGTGAAAAATCAAATCGCAAATAATCCGGTCCCACATACGAACCTTTTTGCTCCACATGCGTTCCTAAAACTTCGCGCAAAGCTTCATGCAGCAAATGCGTAGCGGTGTGATTTCTTGCAATGTGATTTCTTCTTTCTTTATCCACAAAGGCTTTGAAAGGCGCTTCTATATTATTTGGTAATTGCTCCGCAAAGTGAACAATCAGATTGTTTTCCTTTTTTGTATTAATGATTTCGATGCGTTCTCCGGCAGATTCGATGAAACCTGTATCACCAACTTGCCCGCCACTTTCCGCATAAAATGGCGTTGCATTGAACACCAATTGATAAAAAGTTCCGGTTTTATTTTCAACTTTTCTGTAACGCGTGATTTTCACATCGGTTTCCAAATAATCATATCCGACAAATTCTTCCGTCGCATCATCAAACAAAACTGTCCAGTCAGAAGCCGAAAATGAAGTCGCCGATTTGGAACGTTGTTTTTGTTTTTCCATTTCAGATTCAAATCCTTTTTCATCGATAGAAAGACTTTTTTCCTCGGCGATAATTCTAGATAAATCCGCCGGAAACCCAAATGTATCATACAATTCAAACACAACATCGCCCGGAATTTCTTTCAATTCAGAATTGTTTTGAATGAAATTATCCAAACGAACCAAACCTTGCTCGATCGTTCTGAGGAAACTCGCTTCTTCTTCTTTAATTACTTCTGTAACCAAATTGGATTGCTTTTCCAATTCAGGGAAAAATTCTCCCATTTGGTCTTGAAGAATTGGAATTAATTTAAAAATAAATGGTTCATTCAAATCCAGAAAACGATAACCGTAACTGATTGCGCGTCTCAAAATTCGGCGAATTACATAACCTGCACCGGAATTCGAAGGCAATTGTCCGTCCGCAATCGCAAACGAAACCGCACGCAAATGGTCAACCACAACGCGTATCGCAACATCAGTGGTGAAATCATTTCCATATTTTTTACCCGAAATTTTTTCTAATTCTTTGATTAATGGTTGGAAAACATCGGTGTCATAATTGGAAGTCGTTCCTTGTAAAACCATCGCCAAACGCTCAAATCCCATTCCGGTATCGATGCTTTTTTCCGGTAAAGTTTCCAGACTTCCATCCGCTTTTCTAAGGAACTGCATGAATACCAAATTCCAAACTTCAATTACCTGTGGATGGTCATTATTAACCAAATCTCTTCCAGGAATTTGTGCTTTTTCTTCGGCAGAACGAATGTCCACATGGATTTCCGAACAAGGTCCGCAAGGGCCCGTTTCGCCCATTTCCCAGAAATTATCTTTTTTATTTCCGAATAAAATTCGGTCGTCTGCCACATGTTTTTTCCAAAGATTCAATGCTTCATCATCCTGAGCCGTTCCATCTTTTTCGTCGCCTTCAAAAACGGTTACGTAAAGATTTTCCTTTGGAATTTTATAAACTTCAGTCAATAACTCCCATGCCCATTCGATGGCTTCTTTTTTGAAATAATCGCCAAAAGACCAGTTTCCAAGCATTTCAAACATGGTGTGGTGGTAAGTATCTTTCCCCACATCATCCAAATCGTTGTGTTTTCCGGAAACGCGTAAACATTTTTGAGTATCGGCAATTCTCAAAGAAGAAGGTTTTTTGTAGCCCAAAAAGAAATCCTTGAACTGCGCCATTCCAGAATTGTTGAACATCAGCGTAGGATCATCTTTCAACACAATCGGTGCTGATGCAACGATTTCATGCTGTTTGGATTCAAAAAAATCTAAAAACTGTTTACGTATCTGTTTGGAATTCATTTTCTGAAAATTAATTTGCAAAAATCGTGAATTTGATTGAGTTTTTTGAAAAAGATTTAAAATTCGAGTTTAAAATTTATTTGAATAATATTAAATGGATAAATAAGTGATTTATAAGCGCTTCATTTAGGTGTTGTAAAAGAAATAAAATCTGACTCCAAATGGCACGGAATTTGTGCATAATTCTGATTTTCATTACTTTAAGTATAATTTATTATTTCCTTAACAACAAGAGGTTGTTTTTTGCCGTTATTTTGCCGGACACACAAAAGACACAATTACATAGTTACGAATGGGAATAAAAAAATATAAGTACAACGCACAAAACACCTCTTTCAAACCGGTTAGAAAACAACGACTTAAAAAGCTACGCAATTTGGCGGCTTTTTTAATCGTGACGGCATTTTTTGGAATTATTTTTGGATTTATCTTTAGTAAAAAAGTGAATTCTCCAGAAGAAAATACGCTCGCTGCCGAATTACAGGAAATGAAAATCCAATATGAATTGTTAAATAAAAAGGTCAGACAATCCCAAGAAGTTTTAGGGCAGATTGAAAATCGGGATAATAATATCTATCGAAGTTATTTTGAATTGGATCCGATTTCAGAGGATGTACGAAAAGCAGGATTTGGGGGTGTGAACCGTTATTCAAAATTCACCGATTGGAAATATGGTGATTTGGTTTCAGAAGTAGCCAAAAACATTGATATTTTAAATAAACAAATGGTGATTCAGACTAAATCCTTGGATGAAATCGTCATCAGCGCAAAAGAAAAAGATAAAATGCTGACGCACCTTCCGGCGATTCAACCGGTGGCTAATAAGGATTTGACGCGTTTGGCTTCCGGATTCGGAGTTCGTATGCATCCGATTTTGAAAATCAGTAAAATGCACGCCGGAACAGATTTTGCAGCACATGTGGGAACGCCTATTTATGCAACGGGAGACGGAAAAGTATCGTTGGCGGGACGTGAAGGAGGATATGGAAATGTAGTGAAAATAAATCATGGATACGGCTACGAAACGCTTTATGCGCACATGAGCAAAATCAAGGCAAAATCCGGTCAAAGTGTAAAACGAGGCGATATAATCGGTTATGTTGGAAACACAGGGCTTTCCACAGGACCGCATCTTCACTATGAAATTCATAAGGATGGAGAGCCGATTGATCCGGTTTCATATTTTTATCAGGATGTAAGTCCGGATGAATTTAAAATTCTGCTTGATAAATCCCAACAAATGTCTGTATCTTTGGATTAAGAAACGAGTTTAATTATCCGCTAAACCCAAACGCTTAAATGCAGATCGAATTACCAGAAAAACTTTATTATAGCATTGGGGAAGTCGCCAAAGCATTTGATGTAAATGCTTCTTTGATTCGTTTTTGGGAAAAGGAGTTTGATGTGATTTCACCCAAGAAGAATAAAAAAGGAAACCGCTATTTCACCCAGCAAGATATCAAAAACCTGAAGTTAATTTATCATTTGGTGAAAGAAAGAGGGTACACGCTGGATGGGGCCAAAACGGCATTAGACGAAAAGCAAAACATCAAAGAAGAAGTGGAATTAATTGCAAGGATGGAATACATTCGTGCCGAATTGGTCAAACTGAAAGAGAGCTTTGACCCAAATGATGACTAAAAAATTATAATTCAATTTTTGTACAAACGAATTCGTGCGTTTTAATCCATGTATCGAAATTTAGAATTAATTATCCCCGATTTTTAACCTGAATGTTATAAACGATATTTCGGGCGGTGCTTCTCGGAACAATTCTCGGAAGAAATGCTAAAAACTTACACGAAAAAGAGGGAAGGCAAACGATTTTCCCTTTTCGCATTTTCCTAATTCCACACTGAGCGACCTCTCGCGGATTACTGTTCATTGATTTTATTTTTGCTTCTTTATTAGCGCAAACTGATTTTCGGAAATTAGTGTTGACAACTCCTGGACATAGCACACTTATTTTCACATTGGAACCTTTATTTTCCCGTGCAATTGCTTCCGTAAACGAAATTAGAAAAGCTTTGGTCGAATAATAAATTGACATCAGCGGACCAGGTTGAAATCCGGCAAGAGAAGAAATGTTCAAAATCTCGCCTTCATTTTTTTCGAGCATTTCTTTTAGAAACAATTTGGTAAGTGCAATGGGCGTCAGAACGTGAACGCCTGCCATATTGAGCTCTGTTTGAAGTTCTGTTTCCGAAAAATTGCCAAACACTCCAAATCCGGCGTTGTTTACCAAGCCGAAAACATTTAATTGGTTGGAAACGGTAAAATCATAAATCTCCTGCGAAGAACGTACTAAGGATAAATCTTTGGTCAGTGTATGGATATGAACGGAATATTTTTCTTGCAGTTCATGAGCCGTTTCATTTAACATGGATTCGTTTATATCCACCAAAATCAGTGAATATCCTTCTTCTGCATAAAGCCTTGCAAACTCTTTTCCTAAACCCGAAGCTCCTCCGGTGATGATGACGAATTTATCCTTTTTGATATGAATTGATTTTGGAGTAAATATAGAAAAATTCTAAAAAGACATTCTTAAAGTTCAGGATATGTAATTTGTTTATAAAATCTATTTCGTCTTCCTCTCAAAATGTCTAACTTTAAAACTTCATTTTGAATCAATTTTTAGCAGCGTATGTTCCTCATTTACGATACAGAAACCACCGGTTTACCCAAAGATTTTAATGCACCACCTACTGATACTGACAACTGGCCACGTATGGTTCAGATTGCCTGGCAATTGCATGATAAAACCGGAAAACTGATTGAAAATAAAAATTACATCGTTCGTCCCGATGGATTTGATATTCCCTTTAATGCTGTTCAAATCCACGGAATTACCACCGAAAAAGCGAGGGAAGAAGGAATTCCGCTTGAGGAAGTATTGGATGAATTCCGAAAAGTTTTACAACAATCCGAAGTTTTAGGTGGACATAATCTTAGTTTTGATCAGGGAATCATAGGGGCCGAATTTGTACGTTGCGGATTAGATTACCATGAAATCGAACTTCCAATTGTTGACACGATGGAACTTTCCACTGAATTTTGTGCTATTCCGGGAGGACGTTATGGGAAATTCAAATCGCCAAAACTCGAAGAATTACACGAAATCCTTTTTCAAGAAAAATTTGATGAAGCGCACAATGCTTCCGCTGACGTAAATGCTACCGCGCGTTCTTTTATGGAATTGCTTCGGAAGGGTGTTTTTACCAGAGAGCACGTCCATTTGTCCGAAGAGGAAATGGAAATTTTTAAACAAATTAATTCCCAACCTTTCAAACCATTTGATATTGAAGTCGAGTCACAGGTTAAAGGTTATAAGGAATCACAGGATGGCTATAAAATTCGTTTAAATGAGAAAGCCAAATCCACAACTGATTACCCTTATTTTCATTTTCATAATCATACTTCATTTTCCATTCTCACCGCCACGACTTCGGTCGAAGCCTTGATTCAGAAAGCGATTGATGAAAAAATGCCGGCAGTCGGGATGACTGATTTGGGAAATCTTATGGGTGCGTTTAAGTTTGTAAGCGCTATGAAAAGGGCAAATTCAGGACTGGAAACTCCTATCATTCCCATTATAGGATGTGAAGTATATGTTTCAGAGCATTATACCCAAACCAA
>CALLXZ010000154.1 GCA_937875605.1 uncultured Moheibacter sp. | reverse complement strand
GGTGATGCATCTATCGTTTCAGGAATGGCATTGGAAGGATTGAACCATCTGGGAAGTACAGATTTGGATGTTTTGATTATTTTAAATGATAATTCCATCGGGATCGACCCATCGGTTGGAGCGCTCAAACAACATTTTTCTGAATTGAATTCGAATTCTAAAAATTCCATTTTTGAGAACTTTGGATTGCATTACAAAGGTGTTGTAGACGGACATAATTTTGACGAAATCTTCCATGCTTTTCAGGAATTAAATGAGATTTCCGGTCCGAAATTGCTCCACATAAAAACCGTAAAAGGAAAAGGATACGCCAAAGCCGAATCAGACCAAGTGAAATGGCATGCGCCCGGATTGTTCAACAAAGAGACTGGAGAAATCTCTCCTATCGTTAACTCTAAAATTTCCTACCAACAAATCTTTGGCGAAACGATTTCAGAATTGATGCGCCAGAATAAAAATATCGTAGCCATTACGCCTGCGATGCTTTCCGGAAGTAATTTAGTCAAAACTAAAATTGAATTTCCTGAACGTGTCATCGATGTAGGAATTGCCGAACAGCATGCGGTAACTTTCGCCGCTGGATTGGCTTCGCAAGGAACGATTCCATATTTAGCGATTTATTCCACGTTTTTGCAACGCGCTTATGATCAGGTGATTCATGATGTGGCTTTACAGAATTTACCTGTCATATTTTGCATTGACAGAGCTGGAATTGTCGGAACGGATGGAGCCACACATCATGGTTATTTTGATATTTCATTTTTGCGAAGCATTCCCAATATGATTGTTGCTGCGCCAATGGATGCATCGGATTTGAGAGATTTACTTTATACCGCAAAATTCACAGAAAAACCTTTCGCAATTCGTTTTCCAAAAGGAAATTCAGATGCAGAATTTCTATCAAATTCATTTGAAAAAATAGAAATCGGAAAAGCAGTGGAACTCCAAAAAGGAAATGAAATCGCAATTTTGACTTTTGGAACCATCGGTCAAAAAATTCAAAATGTTTTAGATGAAATTCATTCTAAAGAAAAATATGGACATTATAAGTTCATTTTCTGCAAACCTTTGGATTTAAATTTATTGGATGAAATTTTTATTCAACACAAAACCATCATCACTTTCGAAGATGGAATACTAAGTGGTGGATTTGGTGATGCAATTCTGGAATATGCTCAAGAAAAAGATTTCAAAGGAAAGATCATCCGTAAAGGCTATCCGGACGAATTCATCGGTCATGCTTCCATAGACGAATTGGAAAAAGAAATCGGTTTGGATGAAAAATCGATTTTGGGATTTTTGAGAAGTTTATAGTTTGGGATTCAATAAATAAAATCTTTTTTAAGTCGTCTGTTTA
>CALLXZ010000153.1 GCA_937875605.1 uncultured Moheibacter sp. | reverse complement strand
ATCAACATTTTACGAAATGCAGGATTGAATTGCCCTATTATGATTGACGGAATGCATTGGGGAAAAGACCATAGGTTTTTTGTGAATCATGGTGCGGCTTTGATGGCGGCTGATCCTCTGCATAAACTCATTTTCAGTGTCCATACTTATTGGCCTGAGGGCGGAAATGCGGTTCAGGTAAGCGATGCACAGATGACAGCTTATATGGCTGAATTAGGAAATGTAAATGCACCGATCGTTTTGGGAGAAATCGCGCATGATGAAACTCAAGGAAATAATGTAGTTCCTATCAATTATGAATTGTTGATGACGCTGAGTGCACAATATAATTTTGGTTATCTGATTTGGTGGTGGGGAAGAATTGAAGCAGGTTCGAGCAGTCCGCTTTACATCACAACCAATGGTATGGCTGCAAATTTAACGGCTGACGGGCAAGTATTTATCAATACGCATCCCAACGCTATTTCTACCACTTCAGTTCGCCCTTATAAATTAGTCAATGGTGAATGTGAGGATATGAACATAAATGAATGGGAAGATGGTTCGGTTTCAGTTTATCCAAATCCTTTTAAAGATGTATTGAACATTGAATCAAAATTAAATATCAAAAATATTGAAATATATAATTCTGCAGGACAGAAAGTTTTGCAAAGCAAAGAAAAATCAATTTCAACCCAACGATTAACAGCGGGTGTTTATTTCGTAAGAATTCAAACTGAAAAAGGGATTGAAACGATCAAACTGATTAGAAAATAAATCGTTCTTAAAAATTCATTTTATGAAATTCATTCAAATTATTTTGATTTGCTTAATCTGTATTGGAATACAAGCACAAGTAAAAAACACTACGACTCTCAAAAAAGGTGTTTACTACATCCTCAACGCAGGTGGACTTGCGTTAGAACCGATACATGAAACCGTTAGAAGTAATGTTTTTTTGAAGAAATTCACAAAAAGCGGTATGCAGAAATGGGAAGTAATTCCTCAAAAAGATGGCAGCTATCTGTTTAAATTTTATGAAAGCGAAAATTACCTTCAACCTTATCCGCCAAGTCACGACCACACGCCTTACATCGACGAAAAAAGTTCATTTACACTTGTCACAGCCAAAGGTGCAGATACTTATTGGAACATCAAAAGCAAAACGCTTAGAGGAGACGCTATGAGAGCTTATCATGATTATTTTGATGAAATCCGATTTGAACCTTTGGAAGATGATAAAAAGTTCAAATGGGAATTTATTTCAGCTGAATAATCCAATTAAAATAAAAACCTCTTACTTATTTCATTATCAACTATTAAGGTTGTTCTAAAGTCCACAGAACAACCTTAATAATTTTATATATATTTTATTTCAATGATTTCATATCAATTACAAACCTATATTTGACATCGGCATTCACAACCCGATCCCAAGCTTCATTGATATCTTGAATATTGACCATTTCGACTTCCGGAAGTACATTATTCTCTCCACAAAAATCCAGCATTTCCTGCGTTTCAGTAATTCCACCAATCATAGATCCTGCTATATTTTTCCGTAAACGAACCAATATCGCACTGTTTACGTTTGTCAGCGGTTCCACAGCTCCGACCAAAACCATCGTTGCATCACGTTTCAGTAAACTTACATACGGATCCACATCGTGACCCACCGGAATCGTATTGAGTAAAAAATCAAATGAATTGGCGTGCTTTTTCATCGATTCGCTATCTTTTGAAATCAAAACCTCATCAGCACCCAATAGTTTTGCATCGGCACCTTTTTCCGGTGAAGTTGTAATCATAATCGTATATGCACCCATCGCTTTGGCAAATTTCACACCCATATGTCCCAATCCGCCTAAACCGACTATTCCTACTTTATCTCCCGATTTCACATTCCAATGACGAAGCGGTGACCAAGTGGTAATGCCAGCACAAAGCAAAGGTGCTGCTTTTGCCAAGTTCAGATTTTCAGGAATTCTTAGCACAAATGATTCGTCCACCACTATTTTTTCTGAATATCCACCAAATGTGTGTCCCCCTGAAATTTTATCCGGACTTCCATACGTAAAAGTCGCCGCGTTTTCACAATACTGCTCCAAACCTTCTTCACAAGCAGAACAATGCTGACAGGAATCCACCATACACCCTACTCCAACGGAATCTCCTACTTTAAAATTCTTAACTTTAATCCCCACAGCCGTAACTTTTCCGATGATTTCATGACCGGGAACGACAGGATATCGAGCAGGTCCCCATTCACTTCTTGCAGTGTGAATATCACTGTGACAAACTCCGCAATATAAAATTTCGATGGCGACATCTGTCGGCTGAATATCTCTTCTTTCAATTTCCAAAGAAATCAATTCACTTGTGGCAGAATAATTCCCGTATGCTTTTATTGTACTCATTTTTAATTTATTATTTTCTAAAGAAATTTTGAAATCTCTCCTAACTTTCATCCAACCAAATATACAAATTCTGCATTTGATAAACTCAAATTCGCAGTTCCTGAAAATCCAAATCCAAAGAATTGATGTAAAGGATACGTTTGTATAGAAAATCAAAAACAACGTTAAAAAATATAATCCCATGAAATCGACTTTCAAATTATTATTAACTTTATTTCTGATTGGAATTACAATTTCCTGCAGTTCTTGCAGTTCCGATGATGAATCCACAACTGATCCCGTTAACGAAGAACCAGGTGATCCGGATCCGGACCCGGATCCATCTCTTTCTGCTATCAATCTTCTGAATAATTTACGTCAAAATGCAGATCAGGGAAAAATACTGTTGGGACATCAGGCAACGACTATTGCAGGTGTTGGATGGCGACTTTGGCAAATACCCGATCACAGCGATTTTAAATCTATTTCCGGAAAATTTCCGGTTTTGTACGGATGGGAATTTTCTCCTCGTCACGATAATCAAAATGAAACCAATGATTATGTGACATTTGATGTAACCATTCAGGAAGCAAAAAAAGCTTTTGAGCGAGGAGGAATTAATCAATTCAACCTACATCC
>CALLXZ010000152.1 GCA_937875605.1 uncultured Moheibacter sp. | reverse complement strand
GGGAACCTTTTCCGGCTTCTTATGTGAGCAGTAAAAGTTATGGAGATTGTAAAGCATTATCAAATTACATGATCAGTTTATTAAAAACCGTTGGAATTGATGCTTTTCATACGATAGTTTATGGAGAATCAGGACGAAAAATGGATTTGGACAAAGATTTTGCTTCTCTTCAGGGAAACCATATGATCATCAATGTTCCGTTGGAAGATGAGACCATTTGGCTGGAATGTACCAGCCAGCAAACTGCATTTAATTATTTAGGTCAATTTACAGATGACCGGCTTGCGCTTTCCGTGACGCCGAAAGGAGGGAAAATCGTTTCGACTCAAAATTTTCCTGCTGAGAATAACAAAGAATTGATCAAAGGAAAAGGCGAAATCCTGCCCAATGGAAATCTGAAAGCACAGTTTACCATTGAAGTTTCAGGGCTAAAATATGATAACGTATATCGGAATTTTTTCGAATCAACAAAAGACCAAAAACAAACGATGAATCTTTTATTTTCTGACATGCCCAATTTGAATCTAATTGATTACAAATTTGAAAATAATAGAGATGAAGCGCTTTTCACCACTAATGCTCAACTCGAATCTACGCAGTTTGCCAAAGTATTTGGCGGTAGTATGGCTGTTAATCTGATTCCATTTGAACGAAAGAAAACTTCGCTAAAAAAAGACAATAACCGTCGATTTCCTTTTGAAATCCGATATGGTTATACAGATGAAACAGAATTTGAGCTAAAAATTCCCGATGGATATAAAATAAGTGAGAAATTTCAACCCGTTCTATATGCCGACTCGTTTGGAACGTATTTATTAGTTGTCGAGGAAAAAGAAAAAGGAAAATTAAATATAAAACGAAAACTAATAGTGAAAGACGGAATGTATCCGAAAGAAAAATTCAATGATTATGTGGAATTTCAACGAAAAATTTCGTCCTTAGACAATTCAAAAATTCTACTGGAAAAAATATGAGCATAAAAGTAATACAAAAAGATGTAGATGACTGGATTCAGAATCACGGCGTTCGCTATTTCAATGAATTGACCAATATGGCACAACTTACTGAAGAAGTCGGTGAGGTAGCCCGTATCATCGCACGTCGTTATGGTGAACAGTCCGAAAAGGAATCAGACAAACAAAAAGATTTGGGCGAAGAATTGGCAGATGTTTTATTTGTGGTGCTTTGCCTGGCCAATCAAACCGGAGTAGATCTGGAATCGGCATTTTATAAAAAATTGGAAAGTAAAACGCAGCGCGACCATGATCGTCATCAAAACAATGAAAAATTGAAATAAATGTCAGCATTTTTTCACGAGGAACATTTTGAGAATTTAAATCAAATTGACAAGGGCGAATATGAAAACTGCATCTTCAAAAACTGTGATTTTTCAGATTCTGATTTGTCGAATTTTAAATTCATAGGATGTCACTTTATGAATTCGAATTTGAGTTTATCAAAGATTTATCAAACCCTTTTTCAAAAAATTCATTTTTCAGATTGTAAACTGCTGGGGCTAAATTTTAATAATTGTAATGATTTCAGTTTATCGTTCATTTTTGAAA
>CALLXZ010000151.1 GCA_937875605.1 uncultured Moheibacter sp. | reverse complement strand
CCGCACCAATTCTTGTTGGCAATTCATCACATTTTCGATGTTTTTGTATGCCATGGGTGCTTCGTCTATATTTCCTCCGATCAAGGTTACATCGTGTTGTTTTAATGCCGTTTTGATGTCGTTTCGGGTAAAGGTCTGTTTGCATTTTGCTCTTGAAAATAATCTTCCGGCACCGTGTGAAGCCGAATTCAAGCTTTCTTCGTTACCCAAACCTTCGACAATATAACCCGGAGCAATCATAGATCCCGGAATAATTCCTAACATTCCTTTTCCGGCAGGAGTAGCTCCTTTTCGATGCATAATCACTTCTTTGCCGTTCAGGATTTCCTTCCAAGCAAAATTATGATGGTTTTCGATGTTGAAAATAATTCGATGCCCAAGTGCTTTGGCAATTCGGCGATGGATATCGTCATGACAAGCTTTGGCGTATTCCCCAGCCAAATTCATCGCTTTCCAATATTCCTGACCGTCATGCGTGTCCAGATTTAACCAAGCCAAATGTTGAACTTGTTTGGGAAGTGGCGTTTGCCTTCTGGCTAATTGCGTATAGTGTTTGGCAATGTTTGCTCCCAAACCACGCGAACCGCTGTGTGATAAAACAGCCATGTATTTTCCCGGTTCTAATTTCCATTCGGAACGAATTTCATTTAATTCGACAATTCCAAATTCAACAAAATGATTGCCGCCTCCGGAAGTTCCTAATTGTGAATAGGCTTTGTCCAACAAGTTTTTTAATAAAGGAATTTCCTTAAATTCATTTCGGCTGAAAATCTCGTGATCGGCTTTCACTTTGTGAACTTCCTTCATTCCAAATTTGGTATGGTCGGTCAAAATATTTTCCAATTTATCGATTTTACCGTTCATAAATCCGGCTGGTAAATCAAAAACCGAAAGACTCATTCGACAACCGATATCGACACCTACACCGTACGGAATCACGGCATTTTCAGTAGCGAGTACACCACCGATCGGAAGTCCGTATCCGTAATGCGCATCGGGCATCAAAGCTCCAGCAACGGAAATCGGAAGTTTCAGCGCATCGAATAATTGGAATTTGCTAGCTTCATCGATTTCGTTTTCACCGAAAATGGTAAAAGGAGCTCGTGTCGTGCGTAATTCATGTCGTTTTATTTCGACCGGATTTAGAAGACTTTCGGCTAATTTGCCCCAAGTTCCGTGCTGGTTATAGTTTTCAGGATGTAAAAGAACGTCTTTGGCTTCGTTTAATATGGTTTCTTTTTTTTCTTTTTTTCGGTACCGGTTAATTTGCCCAAGAGCAACATTAATCGTATTTGTTTTGGGAAAACCTAATTTTATCAGGTCTTTTCCCGAGATTTTATTTCCCATTGTTTTGTTTTAATGATGATTTTAAACCGGGAAATTTGTAGAAAATGATTGGAAACAAAAAAGCCCGGAGATTTTAACGCTTCGGGCTTTTCATATTTTGATGAATTTTTAAATCAAGAATGATAGAAAGCACGAAGAAAAGCTACACCCATCTTAGGTGAATCGCTTTGGAGATTTTGAATAAATACAAACATTTCTTTCTTCGTTTTTTAGATTAAACTTTCTTTTTGAGTGTGCAAATATCTAAAAATTATTTTTAGAAAAACAAAATTATTTTTTAAGTAATTGAATTACAGAGTTTAATTGTTTGCCTAATTGAATTTAAAAATTATTTTTTCACAAGTGAAACAACTTTCTTTCCGCCCGTTACGACTAAAAACGTAAGAATTCCGGCTGTTAATCCAAATCCAATTTCTTTTAGTGTTGAAGGAATAGTAGGTAAAATATGATGGAAATAATCGATTTGATGAACAAAAATCCCTCCTGAAACTAAAATCAATGCGATGGTTCCGATAACTCCCAACGCTTTTATTACGACGGGAAGCGCATTTACCAGAAATTGTCCGAAGTTTTTCAAAAATCCATTTCCGTTGGATTTGTTTATCAGTTTGTATCCGGCATCATCCATTCGTACAATCAAAGCAACAATTCCATAAACTCCGACAGTCGCTAAAATTGCAACTACTGAAACAGTAAGAATTTGGGTTGCCAACGGTTTATCCAGAACGGTGCTTAGTGCGATGATGACGATTTCAACCGATAAAATAAAATCAGTGATAACAGCCGAACGGATTTTTGCTTTTTCGGCATCTCGGTTGTCTTCTGTATTTTCTTCGATGACTTCCTCACCCTTTTTTTCACGATGAAAAAGATAATGAA
>CALLXZ010000150.1 GCA_937875605.1 uncultured Moheibacter sp. | reverse complement strand
CAATTGGCAAATGTATGTCCCGTTCTGGTAAAAGTATTAGCGGTAAGATTGGCAGAAGTTGATGAGGTTTGAGGACTCATTGTTCCCGTACCTCCATTAGGAAGGAAAGTTACGGTTTTGCCGGAAGGGGCTGTTTCATAAGTAATAATAACTGAACTAAAATAAGCTGCATTTTCACCTCTTTTTATCGCAAAAAAAGTATAATTGACGCCATTGCTCGTAGTCCACGTCTGATTTCCATTTCCTGTACCAAATTGAGTTCCTCCTGTAACGTTATAATTACCAGCCGTATTATTTACCAAACGAGAAGCACTACCTCCATATACGGTGGAAGCCCTTGCAGTACCAGAAGTAACAACCTGTACACTTACAATTCTACCAGGTAAAGCTGTTGTGTTATAAATGACACCATTATTTTTTTCAAGTTGTATTCTTGATTGTCCATTCTCTTTCATTACTGCCTTAGCTCCAAAAGAAACTCCGTTTTGATTCCAAGTTCTTTCGGCTCCATTATTATACCCATTTTGAGTAATTCCGGCAGAAGTTTGTGTGATTGTAATAGTTTCTGTCTGCCCCCATACATTCGTAGCAAGGAATAAAAGCGGCAATAAAAAGAGTGAAAATTTAAATTTCATAGTTAGTATAGTGTTAATCATTATTATGTAGGTTCAGCGATGCCTGAAAATAATTTTTCTAGACATTCTATATTTAAGACACTTTTCTTATGGGTTTGTCACATGGAGGAGTTGGTTAGAGGAAACTTAGTATGTAGAAAGAGAAGTTGCGATTAGTAAATTTAAGGTTATGATATTATGCTGATTTTTGAGCAAATGTATAGTAATAATTCAAGGCTAATTAGAATTCTCCTTCATCAAAATGTTAAGAAATTGGAAAGACTTTTTTCATCGGGATTTTGGGAGTTTCTTCTCCCGCAGATAGCGCAGATATTCGCAGATTTTCAGTAAAGATTTCTTAGAACTATTTTCAAAATAATTTTTTCCCTTGGCTTTAAAGAGAGTGAAATTATAAGAATGCGGAATTCCATCACTGCCTCATTAAATCAAACAATCAAAATTCTAAAATAAAAAATCAAGCTTCTTCACTTGTCAGGAATTCTTTGCTTTTTTTCCAAAGACGGTAAACCAGATAAAGTGTAATGACGACCAATACAAATGCAAGTGGCGCCCAGATAAAAGAAGTAACACTTAGCACAGAAGCGGCGGCCGTTTCTCCGGTATTAACTATGAAATTTCCGGTTCCGCCTGTTGTTCCGGTAGAGATAGCTCGTGTGGCGGCTGTTGTTCCGCTTACGGCAGCAGCGGTTCCTCCTCCGGCGATGATAGCAAGTGCCCAAGTGGAAACTTCTCCCATATCCAACAGCGTTGAACCCATTAAAACGGTTCCCGCAACTGCGGCAAGTGGTACCGCAATGGTGTCCAACAAATTATCGATCACTGGAATGTAATACGCCACAATTTCGATTAGTGTTGCCACACCTAGCGTAATCATCGCCGGCCAGCTTCCAACCCATTGCCAGCTCTCATTTAGATCCAATAAATCTCCACCGAAATGAGCACCTATGCTCAAAGCAAATAGCGGTAAAAAAACACGGAATCCGGCGGAAGCAGCCAAACCGATTCCTAAAAAAAAGGACATGATAGTTGAGGTGTCGAAAAATTCCATAGTGTATAGGTGTTAATTTAGAATAAAGATACATTTTTTTGTATTAGTTTGTTTTTTAATTTTGAAAGGAAGAAGGATTTACGAAATAATAAGCTTTCCTTAAATCTATAAATCTAAAACTTTATGATAATTTTGGATTAAAACTAAATTATGAAATGCGAATTTCGGACTTCGAATTTCGCTAAACGAAGAAGAAATGAAAACGATAATTAGAAGGTTTTGGAAATTGATTTTGGGAGGAATTATTCTTTTCACAGCCATATTGTTACTATCCAATTTTTGGGTGGAAGAACAGGCGAGAAACCATACGTTTAACACCATCGAAGAAGTGCCGAAAAACGCTACCGGATTGGTGTTGGGGACGAGTAAAAAAGTAAAAGGTGGAGGAGAAAATCTTTACTTCAAATACCGTATGCAGGCAGCTGTGGAATTGTTCAAATCCGGAAAAATAAAATTCATCATCGTGAGTGGTGATAATTCTGATTTTTATTACAACGAAACACGGGACATGAAAAATTCCCTGATTGAAATGGGGATTCCGGAAGATAAAATAGTAGAGGACTTTGCCGGTTTCAGCACGCTGGATTCGGTTCTGCGAGCCAAGGAAGTATTTGGGCAGGATTCGATTACCGTAATTTCGCAAGAATTTCACAACGAACGAGCGATATTTATTGGTAAAAATCACGATATTTACGCCTTGGGATTTAACGCCCGTGATGTGCCGAAACGATACGGAACGGTGACGGTAACACGGGAGTATTTTGCAAGGGTAAAAGCCTTGCTGGATGTTTATATTTTAAGGAGTATGCCCAAATTTTACAAGGATAAAGAACCATTTCCAAACGAAGAATAAGAAATAAATATGTTGATAATCGGAATTGCAGGAGGAACAGGATCGGGAAAAACCACCGTCGTCCGCAATATTTTAAAACACCTGAACACGGAAAATGTGTTGGTGGTATCGCAGGATAATTATTACAAAGATCATAACGATCTATCGTTTGACGAACGTGAAAAAATTAATTTTGACCATCCGCGCTCCATTGATTTTGAATTATTGACCGCACACGTTCGGCATTTAAAAAACAGGGAAATCGTAGAACAACCGGTCTATTCGTTTATCACTCACAGCCGCACAGACGAAACCATGATTACGCATCCGAAAAATGTCATCATCGTCGAAGGAATTCTGGTGCTGACAGATCCAAGCTTACGTGAATTATTTGATTTGAAAATTTTTGTTCATGCTGATTCAGATGAACGATTGATTCGAAGAATTCAACGCGATATTTCTGAACGAGGACGGGATTTGGAAGAAGTTTTGAACCGTTACCGTACTACATTAAAACCGATGCA
>CALLXZ010000149.1 GCA_937875605.1 uncultured Moheibacter sp. | reverse complement strand
TCAAACCTGTCAGGTTTTAACTGACAGGTTTGAAAACTAAACTACTTCACCAACTCTACAAGGCGAATAAATTCACTTTTGTAACCTTCCGGATCATTTTTCATCGATTCTTTTCCTAATTCGATTATTTTTTCTTTGTCTTTGATTTGAATATACTCCGAATCTCGCAATTTCAATCCAAACCAAGCCACATCCGTTGCAAATTTGAAATCTTCACTTGCATTTTTTAACAAAATTGAATTATTCTGAATGGGTTGGACAATTTCTGTACTTACATCTCCATCGGGTTGCTTGTAACGGAATTTTATCGTAGCTAATTCATTCTGATATGAATTATTAGCTGAATAATTCGAATATTTCAAATCCTGAATTTTCTCCACGTAATTACTTAGCGTTCCAACCGGAACAATCTCGTACAAAGCCGTTACCTGATGCCCCGCTCCGATTTCTCCGGCATCTATGGCATCATTCGCAAAATCTTCATCATTCAGCAGTCGGGTTTCGTATCCGATTAATCTGTAAGACTGCACCCATTTTGGATTGAATTCAATCTGGATTTTCACGTCTTTGGCAATTGTATAAAGCGTTCCGGAAAATTCACGAACGAGAAATTTATTGGCTTCCTGCAAATTGTCTATGTAGGCATAATTCCCATTTCCTTTGTTCGCAAGCGTTTCCATGCGGTTATCTTTGTAATTTCCCATTCCATAACCCAAACAAGTCAGGAGAATCCCGGTTTTGCGTTTCTCTTCAATCAAGGTTTCCAAATCTTTTACAGCTGAAGTTCCCACGTTAAAATCACCATCGGTCGCCAAAATCACACGATTGTTTCCATTTTTAATGAAATTTTCTTGTGCCAACTGATACGCTAATTCAATTCCGGCTGCACCGGCTGTGCTTCCTCCAGCTTCTAGTCTTCCCAATGCTTCGAGAATCGTGGTTTTATTGGCTCCCGAAGTTGGCTCCAAAACAACTCCGGCTGCTCCTGCATAAACCACGATCGAAACTTTATCGTTTTCCCGAAGATTATTGACCAATAATTCCAATGATTTTTTGAGCAAAGGCAATTTATTTTCATCACTCATTGAACCCGAAACATCTATCAGGAAAACCAAATTGGAATTCGGTAAATTTTCCGTTGCCAGATTTTTTCCCTGCAAACCAATTTTCAGCAATTTGTGTCCGGGATTCCATGGTGCATCACTGTATTCAGTGTTTATCGAAAATGGATGTTTACCGGTCGGTTGTGGATAATTGTAATTAAAATAATTAATCATTTCCTCAATCCTAACCGCATCTTTCGGAACAGTTTGTCCGTTGTTCAGAAAACGACGAATGTTGCTGTAAGCCGCTTTGTCAACGTCCACCGAAAAAGTGGAAAGCGGATTCATCGCCGGATTCTCAAATTTATTTTCGACAAAGGAGGAATATTCTTCATTGGAAATCTCAACGGAATTCGTTGGTAAAAAAGTCTGGTTCAGTCCATCTTTTTTGTTTTTACGATTTTGCCGTTTGATTTTCCGAAGTTCTTTTTTACTGATTCCATTTTTGGTCTTGATTATGATGACTCCATTCGCTCCACGTGAACCGTATAAAGCAGTTGCAGAAGCATCTTTCAATACAATTACACTCTCTATTTGTTTTGGATCAATTAGGTTCAGAGAACTGTTACCAATAACAATTCCGTCTATTACAAACAAAGGATCTTTCTGATCGGAGAGAGAGCTTACGCCGCGAATTGTAATTGCATTAGAATTTCCCGGTTGACCATTATTTTTTGAGGTAGCAAGTCCCGAAACTTTTCCTGCAAGTGCTTGATCGATGGACATATTAGGTTTTTTCTCAGTAAAATATAAATCTGTAGTGTAGTCTGCTCCTTTAATTAAAACTACTTCATTTTTGGGATTATTACCTTTTATTTTTTTTCTGCTTTCTTTTATAGGTTTTCCCTCTAAAGATTCACTCTTAACAACACTTACACCTGATTGCATTTTATGAGTTTCAACTACATAATTTCCTGTAATAATAGCTTCACTCAACGCCAGAGATTCCCCAAATTTCAGATTACCTAAATCTTCACCATAAACTGAAAAATCCTGAGAAGTTCCTATTGGATCTACTACCACAATCACATCTCCAGGTCTTGCTACAATCTGAAATTTACCACTTTCATCTGTAAAAGTTGTCTTATCTTCATTTCCCCGAACAAAAATCTCTGCATCTGCAATTGGAAATCCATCGCTATCTACAATATTCCCAAATGCTAACGAAAATTTCTGAGGCGGTTTAATTGGATTTTCTTTCGATTTAAAAGAATTGTTTTCCTTGACAATTTGAGTTGAATTGTTTTGAGAAGAATCAATTAATTCGGCTGAATTTTCAGTTTCAACAGGAGAATTTGAGTTGGAATCCGGTTGTTCAATAGTGGTAATAACAGGATTCGTATTTTCGTTGGGAATAATTTGATTTCTATCATTTAATAAAAAATATCCCACTCCAACCAACAGTAGCAACGAAGCTGCAATTCCACTTATTTTCCAAACCGGAAAAGGAATGACTTTCGTTTTTTCTTCTTTTTTATCAAGTCGTTGTTCGATTTTGTCCCAAACGGATTCCTTTCTGGAAAGGTCGTCTGAAACACCGTTTTCGAGTTTTTGGAAGATGTCCTGTATTTCGTTTGAATTTTTCATTTTTAATTGGCTTTTGAATAATAATAGGTGTTTACTAAGTCCTGTAACTTGTTTTTCGCCGCATTGAGTTGCGATTTGGAAGTCCCAACGGAAATATTGAGTTCCTCGGCAATTTCTTTGTGCGAAAAACCTTCCACCACAAACAGATTAAAAATCGTCTTGCATCCGTCCGGAATTTTCTCGAGAAATCCCATCAGGTCTTGTTCGTTCAGCGTATGCGCATATTCGGCATTTACACTGGCGATGTTTTGCTGATAATCATCTATATAGGTTTCAAAATCCACTTTTTTCTTTATATAGCTTAAGCATTGGTTGACCATGATCTTTCTGCTCCACGCGTTAAAAGCATTCAGATCACGGAGATCATTTATCTTTGAGAAGATGGTCAAAAAAGCATCGGCCATTGCTTCCTCTCTGTCTTCCTCCGATTTTAAGTAGCGTCTGCATACGAAATGCAGTTTGGGATAGAGCGCATCGTACAGCTTTCGCTGTGCATTGCGATCCATTTGTTGGCAAGATTGTAAAATGTTTATATCCATAATTACAGGGTTCTACTTATATAGAGAGAAAAAATACCCAAAAGGTTGGGAGAAGGTAGAATTTTTTCTGTAAAATGTATAATGAAGTATGTATTAAGTTGGTTTAAAATGAATTAAAATTTCCCATTTTAAAAATAAAATCCATCTATTTCAGTTTTAATTGAAATTCAAATTCTCTATGAAACCGATATTTCTTTTAATATTCTTTGCTTTTTTGTTTTTAAGCTGTAAGAAATCTGTAGAAAAAGAAAAGATCGAAATGAATAAATCAGAGAAATATCCTGTTTTTGTCAAATTAGGTCTATATCCCTCTTTTGCCCAGCCGGCAGAAATCATGGTTAATTTAAATGAACAGTATATCTTACTTTATAATGCATCTCCTTATGTTTATGGTAGTTTAAATATGGATTCTCAAAAAAACAATGAAATTGCAAATAAACAATTTAGCTTAGTTTCAGATAGTTTAAAATACGGCATCACTCCTTTTTATGCAACACTTTCAAAAGAGGAATTATTAAAAATAAAATCTAAAATAATTTCTTTTACGGAAGAAGATTTTAATCCCGATTTATATACAGGTATAAATGATGGAATGGGCTATCATTTCCAAATTCTATATTCCAATCACATTCTGAAAGAAATTAATCCTTTAAACTTTCCCTCGAAGAATCAGTTTGAGTTGAGCAAATTATTAATCGATATGGTGGAATATAAAAATCAAAATACAACCAATAAATCCATCCTTTTGACAATCAAAGAATATCAAGATTTTATAGAAGATAAATATGAAGAAAAAAAGGATTAACTCTCTCGAATTAATCCTTTTCTATATTTTATTGAATTGTTACCTTAAAAAATTCGAATGAAATAATAAATCAATGCGGCAATCAATGCAGAAACCGG
>CALLXZ010000148.1 GCA_937875605.1 uncultured Moheibacter sp. | reverse complement strand
GGAGCAGCAGGAAATATCATCGTAAACCAAATCACTAAAGTAAATGACGGAGCAAAACTTCACATTGCCGAAACAGCCGATCATGTGGCACCAAATGTCTTGACTGCAAAAGGAGGAATTAATGTTTCATCTGTTGCGGGAACCGAATTAGTTCTACAAAACAACGCCAATCTGATGCAGGATGCAGGAGTCTTAAACTCAGGAAATATCACACAGTTTCGTAAGGCAAATGTTCCATCGAATCAATATAATTACTGGACCTATCCGGTAAAAGCCCAACAACTTTATTCGTTGTATGATGGTGCAGTCGTACCTGCCAACAAAGTGATGCAATACAATCCACAAAATGATTACTTTACTGTAATTCAAAACACTCCAATGGCTTTATCCGAGTTTGGAAAAGGATATTCTGTAAGAGGCCCTGCTTCCAATCCAACTGGAAATGTGACCGCTAAATTTGTGGGTGAGCCTAATAATCAAACTTCTATTTCAGCAGGAAATGAAATTGCTTTAGATACTTTTGACGAAGGGAATAACTTCAACCTTATTGGAAATCCATTCCCATCTAATTTAGATTTGACCAAAATGTATGATGAATCAAATACATACGGTTACGGAAACAAAGATAAATTTCAATCATCTACAGCATATTTTTGGGATAATGTGAGCAATACCGAAACTACCCAGCAAGGTTCCGGTTACGGACAAAGCAACTATGCTACATTAAATATACCTAGTGGAGTGGGAACTGCTGCTCCCTGCACGACTTGTACGGAAGCGGCTTCGAGTAAAAAGCCAAATGGAATTGTAAAACCTGGACAAGGTTTCATCGTCAACATCAAAGGAGGAGCAACTCAAGCAACAACGTCCATTAAGCTAAATAACGCTATGCGTACCACTGCAATCCGTCAAGATTCAGATACAGAAGATGCTGTTTATTTTAAAAATGTAGATAATGGTGCTTCTGATAATATCTACGGATCTCGTCCGAAAAACGATAAATTCTGGATCGAATTGGTGAATCCTAATGGTTTGAAGATTCAAATAGCAGTTGGTTATTTTGAAAGAGCTGATAACACCTTTGAAATTTATGATTCTAAAATCATGAGCGAAAACGTTTCAGAAAATATTTATTCCTTAAGTAAGGATGCTAAGAAATTAACTATCCAGGGAAGACAAGCGCCTTTTGAAAAAACAGACGTAATTCCATTGGGGACGAAATTCTACGTGCAGGGTAAATATAAAATCCAATTGGAAGAAACAGTAGGTATCTTTAAAATTCATCAAAATATTTACCTGAAAGATAAATACCTAAATGAAATTCATAATTTATCGCAATCCCCTTATGATTTTGAAGGCACACCAGGTGTATTTGAAGATCGTTTTGAAATTATCTTCCAAGATGGAAATCAGACTTCTGATCCGGTTCTTTCTACCGCAAGCGATAGTCATGTGAAAATTACCAAAAAAGACCATCAGATCGAAATCACTTCGTCCAAAGACAAAATCCTTGAAGTGGAAATATTCAACCTTTCCGGATGGTCGGTTTATAAAAATGCTAAAGTAAACAGCAACGCCCTAAATGTTCCTGCTTCTTTATTTGGCAAACAAATTGTAGTGGTAAAAGTACAGACAGAAACAGGAAAAATCGTAACCAAAAAGATCATCAATAAGTAAAAGAAAAATGAAGAAATTA
>CALLXZ010000147.1 GCA_937875605.1 uncultured Moheibacter sp. | reverse complement strand
AAACTTCCTTGTGATGTATAAGAATCAATATTTTTGAAAACTTTCACAAACGCTTTGAGCATGCAGTCTTCGGCAAAATGCAGGTCTGCGATATAACTTCTGCAAACGCTGAGCATTTTACGGGAAAACCGATCAAAAAGCTCTTTTTGAGCCAGGTGATCCTGCTTCTTTAGTTGTGGTATCAGTAATTCCACTTTTTGGTTTCTATGGATTGAAATGACTTTCAAAATTATGTGCTTCTATTGGTATAGACGATTAAATTTCAAAAAAAGTGACAATCGGTTAAAAAAATCTTAAATATTCCCTTTTTAAAATGTGTTCAGTATATTTGGATAATTCAATAATAATTTAGCATAATGATCAAAAAACTAACACTCTTAGGTTGTTTGATTTTGTCAACTACTTTGTTGGCCCAATTCAAAACAATTCAAAAAAAAGACAAAAATGGTTACAGTTATGAGACGGTGGAAAACGATCCGTCCAACACTCGTATTTATACCCTTTCAAATGGACTGAAAGTCTATTTGGCGCAGAACAAAGACGAACCGAGAATTCAAACCTACATTCCTGTCCGAACCGGTTCTAACAACGATCCGGAAGATAATACAGGATTGGCTCACTATCTGGAACATATGCTTTTCAAAGGAACTTCCAAAATGGGCTCGCATGATTGGGACAAAGAAAAAGTGTACCTGAAACAAATTTCGGATTTGTATGAAGCTCACAAAGCGGAACCTAATACAGAAAAGAAAAAACAATTGTACAAACAAATTGATTCTGTTTCAAACATTGCATCGCAATATGCCGTAGCAAATGAATACGATAAAATGATTTCATCGCTCGGAGCAACCGGAACCAATGCGCATACTTGGTTTGATGAAACGGTTTATAAAAATAATATTCCTTCTAACGAATTGGAGAAATGGATGATGATCGAATCTGAACGTTTTTCGGAATTGGTTTTGCGTCTTTTCCATACCGAATTAGAAGCCGTTTACGAAGAATTTAACCGTGCACAAGACAACGATTTCCGTTTGATTCATTATAAAATGATGGCCAACCTGTTTCCGGAAAGTCATTATGGAACTCAAACGACCATCGGGACGTCCGATCATTTGAAAAATCCTTCTTTAGTTGCAATTGAAAATTATTTCCATCAATATTATGTTCCTAATAACATGGCAGTTGTTTTGGTGGGTGATTTGGAATTCGATCCGACTATAAAATTAGTAGATCAGTATTTTGGTCATTATAAAAAAGGACCGGAACCGAAACGTTATCTGGCGAAAGAAACGCCTTTAAAAGGAGTTAAAAAATTTGAGGTTTTCAGTCCGTCAGCCGAACGTATTCAGTTTGGATACCGTGTGGGTGGATCGAAAACCAAAGATGCTAAATTGCTCAAATTGATGGATATGTTGTTGAGTAACAGCACTGCAGGTTTGATTGATTTGAACATAAACCAAAAACAATTGGCACAATATGCAGGCGCTTCTCCTCAGATCATGAAAGATTATTCGGCTCATTTCTTTAACGGAATGCCGAAACAAGGGCAGTCATTGGACGAAGTAAAAGATTTGATTCTGACTCAAATTGATAAAATAAAAAAAGGAGAATTTGACGAATGGTTAATCCAAGCTGTTGTAAATGATCTAAAAAAACAAAATCAACAGGTTTTGGAAAATGCAGACTGGTTAGCTTCCGGAATGTATAGTTCATTTATCCAAGAACAAACTTGGGCAGAAGTAGTAGCGGAATTAGATGAACTTTCTAAAATTACCAAAGCGGACATTGTAAAATTTGCCAATGACAATTACAAAGACAATTATGTCGTGGTTTACAAACGTCAGGGCGAAAATAAAGAGCTGATCCGAGTGGAGAATCCGGGCATTACACCAATTAGTCTGAACCGTGAAAACGAATCTCAGTTCTACAAAGATTTCATGAAAATTAAAGAAAAAACCGTTCAACCTGAATTTGTAGATTTTGACAAAGCGATTCAAAAAGAAAAATTGAAAAATCTTCCATTGTCTTCCATTCAGAATAAAACAAATGATCTTTCTTCGGTTTATTACATTACGGAAATGGGATCAGATCACGATAAAAAACTTTCATTGGCCATTAATTATTTGGATTATTTGGGAACAACGAAATATTCGCCGGAAGACATCAAAAAAGAATTCTACAAAATAGGAATTGATTACGGTGTAGGTGCCGGAAGTGAGCGAACGTTTGTTTACATAAGCGGTTTGCAGGAAAATATGACCAAAGGAATCGAATTGTTTGAACATTTGTTGGCAAATGCAAAAGCAGATAAGCAAGCCTATTTGAGTTATGTAGATCAAATTCTGAAAGGAAGATCCGATGCGAAAACCAATAAAAACAGTATTCAGAATGCGTTGAACAATTATGCGATGTATGGCGAAAACAGTCGTTTCCGCGATATTTTAAGCGAAAAAGAATTGAAAGCGATCAATCCGGAAGAATTAGTAACGATTCTGAAAAATTTCCTGAATTATAATCATCAGATTTTCTATTACGGAAATGATTTGGCTTCCACCAAAAAAGCATTGGAGAAATTCCACAATTTCGGAAACGGAAAAGCAATTCCTCCTGCAAAAGAATATCCGCAACCGGCAACCGACGGAAAGATTTACTTTACGCCGTATGATATGGTGCAAGCTGAAATTTCCCTTCGTTCGCGTGAGCAGAAATTTGACAAAGGACTTTTGACTTCTTCCGGTGTATTTAACCAATATTTCGGCTCGGGTCTTTCTTCCATCGTTTTTCAGGAAATCCGTGAGTCTAAATCACTAGCTTATTCAGCTTATACGTATTATGCTAATTCCAGCAAGGCGGACAAATACAACTATGTTTATGCTTACGTCGGAACGCAAGCCAATAAACTTCCGGAAGCGGTTTCGGCTTTGAGAGATTTGATGAATACCATGCCAAAAGCAGAAAATCAATTTCAGAATTCCCGAGTGGCAGCGTTGAAACAGATAGCTACACAGCGCTATACCAAAACCGATATTTTCTTTTATTGGTTAAGCTTACAGGACAAAGGAATTCAGTATGATATCAACAAAGATATCTACGAACAAACTTCCAAAATGACCATGAACGATTTGGAGAAATTCTTTAATCAACACATCAAAGGAAAACAATTCAACATCGGATTGGTCGGTAAAAAAGAGAATCTGGATTGGACAGCTGTTCAGAAAATGGGCGAAGTAAAAGAATTAACTTTAGAAGAATTATTCGGATACTAAAAATCCCAATTAAGTTATAATGAAAAAGCCGTTTCGTATTTTGCGAAACGGCTTTTGTTATTTTACAATTTATTTTTTAGTCTACGTTCTCAACCGGAGCAGCTTCTTCTATGATTTGATTAGCTTCATCTATTCTCTGACGTGCTTCATCTACTTTTTGATTGGCTTCATCCGCTGCTTTTTGTGCATCATTTAGGGATTTTTCCAATTCTTCAATCGTTGGAGGTGCTGGAAGATTTTCCTCTTTTAATTTTAATTTTTCGGTATTGTTGAATTTATACGTTAAACCTACGCCCAACGTTTGTTTCACCTGTGTACGTTGAATTTGGTCTTCGTCATAAAACAAATTGATCGTTGCCTGAGCCGAAATGAAATTGTTTACTTTGAAATCCAAAACACCTTGGTAGGCAATGTCCATATTGAAAGGTTGATCTAAATAATTACTGTAAATACCAATTCGGTTGTCATACGAAATATTGTCCCAAATATTGAATTTGTAACGAGCACCTAAATACGCACCAAATTCATATAAATAAGTATCACCATCTTCTTTCAGACCGAAGCTTCCCGCAAACTGTAAGTCCCGATCTTGCACAAAAGTAAATCGGGATGTAAACGGATGGAAATTTACCTGAAGATTTTCATTGGGTTTATAATCCACACCCAACCCAAATGACAAATAACCAGGCGCCATAAAGTTGGAAATCTTTTTATAATCTCCGGTGATGCTGTCTTGTACGTTGTAATCAAATCCGTCTGTAAATTGAGTTCGAAAGTTTGTTGAAGCTGCGAAATAAAAATTTCGGATGAATTCATAACCATAAGAGGAAGTCAGATCGATTACATCATTTGATTTACGGTAATCTTCTCCTTCGTTTCTTAGCACACCATAATTCAGCAAAACACGGTTGTCCCAGATGTGACGTCCACGCGTGAAATTGAATTCATAATCAATATTGGCAGTGAGAGAATAAGAATTTACACCACCCGCAATCCAGTTCGAAAATGCAGCTTGATTAAATTGCAAACCATTATTTCCGCTTATATACCAACCCTGAAGTCGACCGTTGTTTGCCTTTTCTTTCAAGTATTTTTGACTGTTCGTTTGAAGATTTCCGCTTGCGTCCACGGTTTGTCCAAATGCTTGTGAAAATCCAACAAGTATTAAAAAGAAAATGAATTTTTTCATTGTTTTAAAATGTTTAAATTGAGCGTGCAAAATTAATTATTCTTATACGAATTAAAAACCCTACCGGATAAATTGAACTTTATTTTCAATTGGGTTTCGGGAACTTTCATGTAATTCTCCTTTTAATCTTCCCATATAAAAAATGCCATAGCAATTTTCGTTTTCTTCCAATTCTACGAATTCTTTCATACGCGAAATCGCTCCCGGAGAAGACCAATAAGAGCCAATTCCCATAGAAGTACACATCAGCCACATATTTTGAACTGCCATAGAAGTAGCTGCCAATTCTTCCCATTCCGGTAATAGGTGAGAGGTTTTCATACAAATTAAAACGACTTTATCCGATAGCAAACATTTCTCGATGACGGCTGCTTTCTTTCGTTCGCTTTGCGCTTCAATCGGAGTGTTTTCCAAATGTATTTTTACCATAAATTCGGCAAAACGAGTTTTTGCATCTCCTTCTATGACTTTGAAACGCCATGGTTCTGTGCGTTTATGGTTCGGAGCCCAGTTAGCACTTTCCAGAATTTTGTTTAATTCTTCAGCAGAAATGGATTCTTCGCTGTACTGTGTCGGCATGACAGACCGACGTGATTTTATTATGTGTAATAATTCTTCCGGATTCATCTTAATATTTTATTTTTGACAAATGTAATCCAGATTTATAAACAATAAAAATGACACGAATAGAAGTCGCTACAGTAAACGAAAAAATTGCAAACGGATATAATTTCGATTTTGGGAAATATTTCTCAGATGGATTTGAGATTTTCAAAAAAGAATGGGTGATGTTCAGTTTATATGGATTGGTTTCCACCTTCATAATTCTCTTTTCAGTGATTACCATCGTTGGTCCGCTTTTTATTTCTTATCCTGTTTTATTGGGATATTCGGTAGCGGCTGAAAAAGTAGAGCGTGGCGAACCTTTGGAATTAAAAGATTTTTTCGGCGCCTTTAAAAATTATGGTGATTATTTTCTGTTGATGCTTTGTATGATCGGAATCATAATTATTCTCGTGCTTCCTTTGTTTTTATTTGGAGCGATGATAGGTTTTGCAGGCGAAAGCAATTCTGAAGCGATGGGAGCAATCGGAGGAATATTCCTGATGTTGTATTATTTCTTGTTTTACATAGGAATATTTGTTCTTCAAAGCGCAATGTCATTTGCTCCTTATTTAATTCATTATGGAGGATATTCTGCCATAGATTCCCTAAAAACTTCTATAAAACTTTTCCGAAAACAACCATGGATGATTTTGGTTTTCGTATTTGTAATGGGGATGCTTGGGGGAGTGGGTTATATCGCTTGTGTCATCGGTATTTTTGTTTCCATGGCAGCTGCAAGAGTGATTCAATATGCGATGGTGAAAGATGTTTTGATGAAATCTTCCTATTCGGAAATCGACCAAATCGGAAAATCGGGAATTTAATTTCATGCTGAACGGAAAAGAAATTTTTGAGAAAATGGACGAATTGGGTTCGAAAAGAATTCCCTTTCTTTTTCTCATCGATTTTCTGAAACAAAACGGTCAGGTAATTCCTCTAAATGAATTGACGGACGAAATTCGATTTGGAATCAATTCGAAACCTGAAAAATTCGAAGGAGAATTGAAATTGAAAAAATATCCGATTTCGTTTGAAGAATATGAAAAACAATTTGAATTTGTTCAAAAAAACATTCTGCTGGGAAATTCCTATCTGACCAATTTAACTTGCGCAACGCCAATCGAAATCAATTTAAGTTTAGAAGAAATTTACAAACATTCAAAAGCCAAATACAAGATTTTTTGGAAAGATCATTTTGTGTGTTTCTCACCGGAAACCTTTGTCAAAATAGAAGGCAGAAATATTTATTCGTATCCGATGAAAGGAACCATAGACGCTTCGGTGGAAAATGCGATTGAAAAAATCCTATCGGATCCCAAAGAAATGGCGGAACATTATACCATCGTAGATTTGATCAGAAATGATTTGAGCAAAGTAGCACGAAAAGTTTCCGTTCCCAAATTTCGTTTTCCGGAAGAAATTCAGACCCATGAAAAACGATTGATTCAAGTTAGTTCTGAAATTTCAGGCGAATTACCAGAAAATTTTCATGAAAATCTCGGTCAAATTTTTGATGCACTTCTACCGGCAGGATCCATTTGCGGAGCGCCCAAAGATAAAACGGTGGAAATCATTTGCGAAGCCGAAACCTATGACCGAAATTTTTATACGGGTGTGTTTGGCGTCTTTGATGGTGAAAATGTAGACAGTGCGGTGATGATTCGTTTCATTGAACAGAAAGAGAAAGATTTTACATTCAAAAGTGGCGGCGGAATTACCCATCAGAGCAAAGGAAAAGATGAATACAACGAAATGATTGATAAAGTATATGTCCCGATTAATTGAAACCATTTGCATCCGAAACGGTGAAATCCGTAATCTTGAATTTCATCAGGAAAGAATGAATCGTTCTCGTTGGAAATTATCGGGTTTATCAAACGAATTGAATTTGAATGAATTCGTCATGAGTAAATTGCCGAAAGAATTTCAAGGAAAATGCAGGATTATTTATTTAGAAGAATTGGAGTCCATCGAATTTTTACCGTATCAAATTCGACCGGTTCAGTCGGTGCGTTTGGTGGAAAATAACGAAGTGGATTATTCATATAAATTCGAGGATAGAAGTGTGTTTGAACAAATGAAAGATTCGGTCACGGAAGATGAAATTATCATTGTAAAAAACGGACAAATCACCGATTCTTCCTATTCGAATTTAGTATTTTTTGATGGCGAAAATTGGATTACGCCTCGTTCTTTTTTATTAAACGGAACCATGCGTCAATCTCTTCTAAAATCGGGAAAAATCATTGAAGAAGAGGTAAATCCAAAAGACTTAAACCGTTTTCATTCGTTTAAATTAATCAATGCGATGATGAATCTGGAGGAAAGTCCGGAGTTGGATGTTTCGATAATTGTTTAAAGTTTCTAATAGTCTGGAATTAAATCGTCATCCGTGAAAATTTTCCCGTCTAGCCCCAATGACCGTAATATGTAAGTGCTATCTTGATTTTGATAATAAAAATATTGAATTTTTGATTCTGAAAATGGGTTAAATGATGTATTTGTTTCATGAAAAATTAAAAATTTGTTCTGCGATTTTAATTCTTCTAATGTTTCAGGGAATTTTCCGTTTTTCAATTTATAATAGGCTAATTCTTTCGTAAGGATGTTCAGGTTATTTTTTGTTACAAATACATTTGTTTGATTACTTTTTCCACTTGCATCCATATACATTGCAAATCCTATCCAAACAATAATAGTGAAGATAAAACTTGAAATACTAATTAAGAAATATCGAAGGTTTCGTTCTGAAATTCCTCTAAGAAAAAATACTAATCCAAATATTAACCCAACAATCGGAATGAAACTCATCCATACCAAATTAGTTGACATTTTACTTTCAAAAGGTTTAATCTTTTCTTTAATTATATTCTTAAAAGTCTCAATTTCAGCAGTATTTCTTGAGTTATTATTGAGGAAAATATAAGTTTCGTCTGTAAAAAGAAAATAAGTGAAGTTTTTACTATTTGAGATTTTTTTAAATTGGCTCCAATATTTTTCTGTAATCTCATCCGAACCAACTTTATTAAAATTAATTCCTTTCTCTAAAATATTGATATTCAGAATTATGTCATTCAATTCTTTTTTCTTTAACGCTTTGATTGATTTCAAAAATTTTCTACCCCAAAACCAATAAAGAGTTATAATTAAGCAAATAGGAAATGATAGAAAGAATAGTGGCCAACTAAATTCTGATTTTTCATAATTTGAATCAGCTATTGCACTAGATATAATGACTGTGAATAAAATTGAAATTAAAAAAGACGGGAAAAACCAATATTTAAAATATCCAATGAGCGATTTCTGATAGTCTTCTTTTTTTACGTGAAACTGAAAATTCATTTTAACTTAATTTAAATTTTAACTTTAACTTCCCAATTTCCTCTTCTACTTTCAAACTTTCTACAGACGGAAATTCAAAAACTTCCGAATGTTGAATTTGAATTCGTTCGATAATTTTCAGACATTTTTCTGCTTTTTCTTTCTCCGATTTCATAACATAAGCCAAACCAGAATGCGCAAAAAGACGAAGTTGGAAATTTTTCAGTTTTTCATCCAGCAACAAAGCATCGCGCTGTTCATCCGTTTCCACTAATTTATCTAATTCTTCGGTTGAAAGTTGGAAATAAGTATTGAGCAATGAGTCGAATTCATCCAGAAATTTTTCGGTTTCCTTTTCATAATCGATTTTCAGCAAACGAGCAACCGCATTGATCATTTGTTCGATGACCTTGGATATAAAATCGCGTCGCAGCATTACTTTTTCAGATTCTT
>CALLXZ010000146.1 GCA_937875605.1 uncultured Moheibacter sp. | reverse complement strand
TTTTTAATTAGTCCATATCCTTTACTCAGCGAAAGAATGAGTTTTCGTACAAACGAATTTTTAGCATCCACAAAACTTCGCATATCAAATCGGGAAGAATCGGTCAGCATATCGTAAAGTTCCGGTGTTTTGGGGTCGTCTTTTTCACCGATAGCAGCCAGAAAAAGGGTATTGATCGCTCCTGCACTGGTTCCGGCTAATCTCAAAAAACGAATGCCCAAATATTCCAAAACAAATGCATAACCGACAAGAGAAATCCCAAGTGTTCCACCACCTTCCTGAACGTAATGAACCCATTGAAGCTTTTCTCCGTTTTTTCCGTTGGAAGTAATATCCGAAAAGGATTTGTTTTGGGATTTTAACCGTTCGAGATGTTCACGAACAGATGCCATTTCTTTTTGATTTTGAATGTTAATTTCCAGCGATTGATTTCCAAATTCGGAAAGAATTTTATCAAATCGGAAATTGATTTCTTTACGACTTTTAACGGATTCCGGATTTTCCATGATGAAGAGTTTTAGTATGAGAATTTGAAATTAAAAATACAAATATTTATGGTTGAAGATATTTATTTGTAATAATCCTATAAAAATATGGTTTGAAACTCCCGATAATTATTTTTCACCCTATTTAGTGTTTATATTTTATCATTTTCAGGAAAATGATAAATCTATTTTAGAAATTCACGAAAAATAAAAAAGACAACAAGAGTAAAAATGGTTTAAAGTAATAACTTTGGGGTGCCAATCTCTACTTATCAATTCTTTTTTTGTGAAATTTAAGATTATGTCAAAACGATGAGTAAGTATTTGTGGGTTTTCTTTTTTGCGTTTGTTTTTTATGCGAACGCTCAGGATGCTGAAGAATTTAATTCGATTTATACTAAAACTTATCTGGAAACAGCTCAGAAAGATTTCGAAAAAGCAATTGAAATTGCAGATTCCCTTTATTCCATTTCGGAAACGCCCTATTTCAAAACGAAAAGTCTTATGCTTTCTGCTTCTTTGTATCAACAATCAGGTGATATCAAGAAATCAATTGAATTTGCCCTGAAATCTGAAAAATTAATTTCTGAAACAAAAGATTATGTTTGGATTTCGAAAGTTTATGGTTTTTTAGGGTCACAATATCGTATGATTGGATTATTTAATCAGTCAAAAAAATATACGGATTTGGCTTTTGAAAATGCTGAAAAAATAGCAGAAGTTGAAATGAGCTACAGTACAAGAGGCATGTTGGTACAGGAAATGGCTTTCAGAGAAATAGAACAAAATAATTACCACAAAGCGATTGAGTATTTAGAATTGTCCACCAAATATTTTGAGAAAATTAGTCAAAATAGAGATTATCTCATAGCACAAAATGAACAATTAATGGGTGGCAGTTATTTGAAATTGAAAAATTATAATTCATCACTGAACTATTATAAACGTGCACTTGGTTCCTATGGTGACCTTCCTGATAATTATATGAAGGGATTGATTTATGATGGTTTGGCGCGGAACTATTTAAGAACAGGAGATTTAGAGAAAGCTAAAGTCTACTTAACAAATGCGGAAAAAATAGCAGCAAGTTCCAATTATTTGGAATTGAAGAACGAAGTGTATGAGACTTCACAGGAATACTTTCTAGCGGTGAAGGATATGGAAAATCTGGCTTCTGCCAAAGACAAAAAAGATTCCGTTTCAGAGCAAATTGCCCAAAAGAAAATTTCATTTCTTGACGATTCTTTTGATGAAATTAAGCAAGAGAATTCCTTATTCAAACAAGATTTAGATTTGAAAAATAAAGTCTTGATTGGTGCTGTTTTGTTATTTCTATTGGGCATGACCTACTTTTTTTATGAAAAAAGAAAACAAAAGAAAACCATCTGGGTAATTAAAGAAATTCTGGACAAATTAGAACAAAATGATGAACAAAGGAATGCCGTTGTTTCATTGGAAAGAAATTATTTAGAAGAATCAGTTGAAACGGAATCAGTTGAAAATGAGAACAACGTTAGAATGACCTCTTTGACAGAAGAAAAGCTTTTGCAGAAATTAGAGGAATTTGAAGCTTCAGAGCTTTTTACGCAAAATAGTATATCTCTTTCATCCCTAGCTACTTATTGTGAAACCAATACGAAATATCTCTCCTATATCATCAATACCTATAAGAAACAGGATTTCAACAATTACATAAACGAGTTACGGGTAAATTATATCATAAAAAAGTTAAATCAGGATACTCTTTACCGAAAGTATAAAATAGCAACTCTGGCTGAAGAAGCAGGTTTTTCTTCTCAAAATAAATTCGCAACCGTATTTAAAAAGATTACCACAATTTCTCCATCGTTATTCATCAAATACCTGGAAGAAGATATAAAAGAAATTTCAGTCTAATTAATTGCAATATATTAACTTACGAAATTATTTATGCTTATCGTTTTGACGAAAATGATAATACAAACCTTTTTTTAAGGTGATTTGAGCAGTTAAATTCGCTCAAAATTTTAAGATTTGTTTCGTCTCCCCAAAAATGCAATTATTATACCCGGAACTTTTTCTTTTATGGAAAGGGTAATTGGATTATGGTTTGTTTTTTTTGGTTTTCAATTTCTAAGTGCACAATTATTTGTAAAAGACGATGTGCTGAAAGTGCAAAAAGGAACTGTCATTTATGCTGATACCATAATTCAGGTTCAGAATGAAATTAACAAAGAAGAAACAAGAAAAAAAACAACAGCAATCTATATTGTAAAAGGAACTTTAATTTCGGAAGTTCATAAGTTGGAAAATGCTGAGGTGATCATTTTGTCTGACCAAAAATCTTCTCAGAAAAAATCCTCTGAATCTACAGTTTCTCACTTATCCAAAAAGGATAAAATAGTAAAAGAGAGCAACAGGGATTCGTATGAATCAGAAACGAAAAATGTCCGAGACTTCCCGCAAAAGAACCAAAATCTCCTGAGAGGAAATCTTAAACCACTACAAATATCCACCACTTCACAATCTAAAGAACAACTTAGAACATATAAAGTTGAGAATACATTTGTGAATGTTCTTTTTTATGATAATAAAAAATGGGGTACACATTCGGTTGAAATTAATGGTTTTGATTATTTCAAATCTTTGAAAAGCCGTCCTCCACCTATCATTTGTTGATTTATTTATACTTCCAACTGAATCTTGAATTCAGACAAATTCAACTAAATGATAATTATAAAAAAAAATGAAAAAACAATATACACCAAATGTACTAATTACAGTTTTTAGTATTTTGATGATGCAAGGTATTTTTGCCCAATCTATTTCTCCGAGTAATGTTCGGGAAGGTAGTATGCCTTGTTGGGATTGTGCGCCCACTAATTGGTTTGATTTCGGGGGTACTCCCGATATGTCCAATCGTACAACTGCAGCTGCTTCCGGTACAACGGGAGGAGGGACAACATGGACTCGGTCACCGTTGCCATTGCCCCCTAACGGACATACAGACTGGATCACCATTAGAGATATTGGCTCCGGACAAGGTTTAATAGAAGAATCGGTGGGAACTAATATTACCGGATTGGTTTCCGGACGAGAATATGAAGTGGTCGCTTATACTCTATCTTCCGTTGCTCCAAACTATAGCCCCACTTACATAGATCAGTTTGATTTCCAATTAGGAGCATTTCCCAGAGTGAATGTGACTTCTATAAACCGAGATGTAGATGGCGAATGGGGGATAAGCAGACTAAAATTTACAGCAAATAGTACTTCTATGCAATTTGCCTTTTTTCCAGGTGATGATGCCAGTTCAAGTAGTTTTGAGTCGGTGAATATATCAGTCTCTTTAAATGCTATAAACACGATTCCAGTGGTTGAAGAAAAAACAGCAACTACTACAATGAATACTGCTGTAACCATAAATGCATTTGTAAATGCTATGGATTATGATATAGGTCAGTCAGTTATCATGAGTAGCATTGATTTGAATACTTCTATGACCGGAATCCAAGCAAGCATAACTACAGCAGAAGGGATCTGGACAGTAAATCATGCAACAGGAGTTGTGACTTTTACTCCTGCAGTTAACTTTATAGGAACAGCAGTTTTACCCTATACTATTCAGGATGATTTTACTTTGGACGGACTACCTTCTCCCGGAACTTCAACTCCAAAAAATATTACCATAACCGTAAATGCACCCACAGCGGTGGATTTGGATTCTGATAACGACGGTATTCCGGATTGTGTAGAAAAAGGATTATTCGGAGCAACTTTAAATGATTTATTTATTTTGGCAGGAGATGCAGTTAGTGATGTTTCGGGTGTGCCGGATAATGAAGTCAGACTGACGGAAGCCGTTGGTAACCAAAGTGGTTCTATGTGGTCTAATGATAAAATCAATTTCACGAACGATTTTGTAATAAGGTTCCAGGCAAATTTGGGATCTCTGGATGCTACAGGAGCTGATGGAATTGCTTGTGTCTTTCATAATGATCCGGCAGGAACTTCGGCAGTTGGTGCGGTAGGAGTAGGAATTGGTGCAGCAGGAATTCTAAATGGATTGGCATTGGAAATTGATACATGGGAAAATGGTATTAGTTCAGAGGACATAGCAAATGACCATGGAATGATTTGGGACACCGATGATTCTGTGGTATCGTCAGGAGAGTTTACAACTTTTGTAAGTCTTACAACTGCTGCCGATTTGGGAAATCTTGAGGATGGAAACTGGAAAGACGTAGAAATATCTTGGAATGCTTCTACCCGGACTTTATCTTATATTGTTAATGGATTAAATGCAGGTTCTTATACGCATGGCGGTAGCTTAGACGATTTTTGCGAAGAGTATTTTGGTATAGCTTCTTCAGAAACAAATAAATTGGTTTATTATGGTTATACAGCTTCCACGGGAGGAAGTTATAATGACCAAAGAGTTCGTTTTCAAGACCTCTGTACAGATTATCCTGTATTTGTGGATACAGATGGAGATGGGATTCCAAATGAACTGGATCTTGACTCAGATGGTGATGGTTGCCCCGATGCAATTGAGGGAGATGGATACATCAGTCAGGATCAATTAAACCCCGATGGTAGTATCATGGGGCCGGAGGACGAAGACGGAATTCCGGTTCTGGCAAATGGCGGACAGGGAGCCGGAACGGCTTATGATGCAAGTATAAACGAGTGTATTGATATTTGTACAGAAACTGTGGCAGGAGAAGATTTTAGTTGGAATTTTCCAGGGACTACACCATCACCTGTAACTCAAACCTTTAATCAGCCCCCGACCAATTATGGTTTTGTTTTAGACATCTATTCGCTTGATAATTCATTCAATATGGAAATTAACGGCATAGACATAGCTTTGCAAGAAATAGAGTTTCAATCTTCAGGAACAGACGGAATAAATGTTCGTTTTCTTGACGGAGATGAATATGAAACGGATACTGAAGGAGATATCTGGGAAATGACAGGTACGCCTGAAAATCCTTTGATCCGAGTTGTGATCAGTCCTGCAGGAAATATTTCACTTTTTGGAAGTAAAACTTCCGGAGGAGCACTTTTTCCACTTGAACTTTTTAATGGAAATTCATTGAATACGATTACGTGGAATTCAGGGGCATCCAATACCATTATTGCAAGTCAAAACGTAGAAGGCGACACCAACATATCAGGAAGCGGTTACGGACTAAATATAGTAGCTTGTCCTTGTGTAAAACCGGGAGCCGTTGGATCACCAGCCGGATTTAGCACGATAGGTGTATTGACGAAAGGAAATCCAACCGTTTCCAATTGGCCGGAGGTTGTTCCAAATGGTTATTTGGTATTAGACGCTTCTCAAAAAGGGATGGTCGTAACGCACATGACGACCACTCAAAGAGATGCTCTCACCGCAATTGATGGGATGGTGATTTACAATACTGATGAAGGTTGTTTACAACTTTACAGAGGTGAAACCCCGGGCATTGATGAACAGCGCACGGGCTGGAATTGTATAAAAAGAGGATGTAACGAAGATTAATAGATTAACCTTCCTTATCGGGTGTACAGTTAAATGCTGTCCCCGATAAGGTTATAAATTAAAAAAATTAGAAATGAATAAGTTAATAAAAATAAAAACGGTTGGGGTAATTTTACTGGTTGGCTACTCCGTAAATGCTCAGGTAGCAATAGGAAAAAATGATGTAACTAATAACAGTGTTCTGCTTGAGTTTGGTTCTGAACCGAAAGGTATTATTTTACCATCAGTGGATGCTGCTCCCGGAGCAGCAGGAGGTACTTTTATTTTTGATGCAATGGATAACGCGGTAAAAGTGCTGGAAGAAATAAACGGTGGAAACAATAATAATTGGACAAATCTTACAGAAAATGATGAACCTGGTGTTGCACACGCTTTTGTCAATACAGGGACGGAAACGGGAGAAGGAGTTATAATAGGAGCAGAAACTTCTACAAAACCTGGCGTATTGGTTTTGGAATCAACTACCCAGGCGATGGTATTGCCACAGGTAGCAAATCCTCATCTAAATATGCCGGGAAGCATTGCAGGAACCATGGTTTATGATACGGCAGCGGATATGATAGCGGTTTATGATGGAGCTAACTGGAGTTATTGGAAATAATAAATCTTAGTAATCAATCTACCTATTTTATGCAGAATGCGCTTCAACCTTAAAAGTGCATTCTGCTATTTTTAAATTTATTTTCTCTATCCACAAACTTAAAACCCTAAAAATGAAAATAAACAATTTTAAAAACATGCTTTATATTGCCTGGTGCTTGATTGGCATTATGGTACTTTTAATCAGTATTTGTCTGACTTCAATTTTAAGTTCAGAAATGAGAATATTGCTGATTCTAATAGTGATTGGTTTGTTTTTCCTATTAATTAATGTAAAAATTATTGAATATATATCGTCCGATCATTTCATTGTGATAAAAAAGAACTACCTGCTCAGGCAAACCGTTGGAAAAGAAAAGTTAATTGAGGTTCCAATTCATCAACTTAAAGATTATTCCGTAAAGGAAAGATTTCTATGTTATGAATTGGTTTTAGTTGTTGAGTCTGAAAAGGCTAAAAAAATGATAAAAATTAATTGTATAGGATTTACGTGGAAATTGATGGTAAGAATGATTAAATCTCTTGAAAATGTCACAAAATCAAACCAGCAAGAAACAATTATTTAAAAATATACACATAGGAAGTTTGATAAAAAAATTGATGATTGAAAGAAATGTCAGTTCTGATCGTGCTTGTATATTTTTGAATTGTACCAAAAGTGAGCTTTTGAATATGTATGATTCAGAAAGTATAAATACGGATGTTTTATTAAAATTAAGTAAACTTCTGGAATATGATTTTTTCAGGATTTTCAGTCATCATTTGATTTTATATGCACCACCTTCTTCGCAAACTCCGGAGAAGGAAACGAAACTTCCGAAATTTCGGAAGAACCTCTACACACAGGGAATTATTGATTTCATTTTGGAGCAACTTAGAACGGGCGAAAAATCAAAATCCGATATAATTGAAGAGTATAGAATTCCCAAGACAACTTTATACAAATGGATAACGAAACATGAAACCAACTGATCGGCTTTTTGGTAAATCAAAAAAAGAAATTGTGGAGGAAATGGGTCAGGAATTTAACTATTACCCTGAACGGATCTGGACTTTTCAGATGAAAAAATACTGGTGGGGACAGAAAAAGTTTTTGATACTTTATTTCGAAGAAGAAATAGTTGTAAAAATGAAAATGAAAATAATATATGGAAAAATCAACACAAGTAAATTATAAAAGAATTTTCTCTGATTTAATCCAGAAAAAATTTCCGGATAAGATGAAGGAATGCAAAGAATATTTAATCAAAAAAGAATTGACCCAATTGGAGGTAATTGAACTAAATCAAAAAATTTTCGGTGTAGCATCTAAGGAAGTCTTTGAGTTTAACCAGAAATTGAAATCCTATAATGAATCCGCTATTTTTGAAATATTAGATTATCAGCTAAAAAACAATTTAAATAATTCGGAACTGGCAGATCACTTTAATCTTAGCCGGAACACAGTTTCAAATTGGAAAAAGAAATATAGGAAATGAAAAAATTTATAAAAGCAGTGTTTCCAACGTAAATCAGCTCACGATTTTTGCTTCATAATCGCTTTCATTTCCCAATCGATCCACTGCCTGAATCACAACCATATCCAGTTTCATCCCGTTTTTATGCTTTTGGAGCGTTTGAATCGTCGTTTTGGAATCCAGAATTTCCGTTTCCCAAATATTTCCATATCGCTTATATAAAAGCCAATGCGAAACATTTTCCTGTTTTTTCAAAGACCAATTTACCTGAACGTTAGTACTTTCGTCCGAAAGAATTAACGCAGGTCTTTCTGAAATCAACGGTTTCAGCCATGGCGATTTTGGGATCAGTGCTTTTTCTTTATAAGGACCTGATTTCAGTTTATAAAGCATGTTGGAATTCAAACCTGCCATACTCCAATGCGCAACTCCGGCGCTGTTAGGAACTAATTCGCGGGTTAATTCGATTTGTCGCACAATCTCAGACGGCTTGTCGGCGGTTTTAATTTCGACTGTATTCAGCCCCGGCCAAAGATGTCTTTTATATGTATTTTCAGATTCCCACCATTGTAGAAGAGAAGCGAAACCTTGTTTCGGAGCGTCAACGGGCCAATACAATTGCGGCGTGAAATAATCAATCCAACCTTCATTCAGCCATAATTTAGCGTCAGCATATAATTCATCATATTGAGAAAGTCCGCTTACACCATAAGGAATCCCTGATTTCCAGATTCCGAACGGACTGATACCGAATTTTACCCAATCTTTTTCTGCTTTGATTTCCTTGTAAA
>CALLXZ010000145.1 GCA_937875605.1 uncultured Moheibacter sp. | reverse complement strand
TGGAAGGATAAATAATCCCTAAATAAGTTGGCAGTATGCTCAGCAAATCAATTATCCCGTAAAAACTGAAAAAATACCGCCATGGCTTGCGCACGCAGTATAGCCTTAGAAAATATTCAATTGTAAAAAGCGCCGTCACGATCCATTCTAAAACTACCAATGTCTTATGATGTTTGGCATTGATCATGGGAACAGATTCCAGCACCACAAGGGCTACGCTTAGTAAAATGGTTAGCAGTAAAGCAATATCAAACAACTTTCCGTAAAAAGTATCGGCTTCGAAAATGATTTCAAATATCTTTTCTTTACGCTGGTTTAGTTTTGATTTCTCCATTTTTGGAAAAATCAGTTTATCTACCAAATTCATTTCATGTAAATTTGTAAGAACGAAAATACATAATAATTATGAAATCTGTACTTATAACCGGAGCTTCGGGATTAATCGGAAGATCTCTTTCTAAAAAACTGAAAGCAAAAGGATACGAAGTACGGATTTTATCACGAACCCAAAAACAAGATCAGTATTTCTGGAATCCTTCCGAAAGAAAAATTGACCAAAAAGCATTTGAAAATTTGGATGCTATCATTCACCTGGCAGGTGCTCCCATTTCAAAAAGATGGACAGAATTCTACAAAAAAGAGCTGTATGATAGTCGCGTAAAAACCGCTCAATTATTATTTGAAACAGCCAAGAATTCAGGCACTTTCCTAAAAAAGATCATTACCGCTTCCGGTGCGAATTATTATGGAACGAAGACGACTGAAAAAATATTTAAAGAAACCGATCCGCACGCTCCCGATTTTTTAGGAAAACTTTGCTATGATTTGGAAAATACGGTGCAACAATTTGAAACCATCGGCGCAAAAGTTTGTGCTGTGAGAACCTCTGCTGTGCTTTCTCCCACCGGAGGAATGTTGAAAGAATTACTTCCGCTTGCTAATAATTATGTGATTTCTCCGCTTGGAAACGGAAAACAAATTGTTCCGTGGATTCATATAGACGATATGGTGAATTTATACATTCATCTGTTGGAAAGCGAAGAACTTCATGGCGCTTATAATGCAGCCGCTTCGCAAATTGTAAACAACAAAGAATTCACTTATACATTGGTAAAATCTATCCACAAAAAAGTAATTCTACCTTCTATTCCTGGATTTGTTCTAAAAACGGTTTTAGGCGAAATGTCCACAATTTTACTGGAAGGAAGTGCCGTTTCCAATTCTAAAATTAAGAATACCGGATTTCAATTTCAATTTAATGAATTGGATAAAGCATTGGATAACTTATTACCACAAAAAAACCGCTGAATTCTTAGAAATCAACGGTTTTCATTTCTTTTAATTCAATTCAGATTAATTTTCTTCTTGATTTTTTTGCAATAAGAATTTATAAATCAATCCACCAACAATTGCTCCGGCAATCGGTGCAACCCAAAATAACCAAAGTTGCGATAAGGCTTCTCCTTGCACAAACAAAGCTTGTGAAGTGGAGCGAGCCGGATTAACAGAGGTGTTGGTAATCGGAATGGAGATCAAATGGATCAGCGTCAAAGCCAAACCGATTGCAATTCCTGCAAATTTACCATTTGCCCATTTGTCGGTCGCACCCATGATGACAATCAAGAAAAAAGCTGTCAATACGAATTCCGCCAAAAACGCAGCACACATATTGAAACTTCGTCCTGCATAGCCGGGTTGATCATAGAAATTGGTCGCAAATGCACCCACTCCTTCTGTTGTAAAAGCACCTGCTCCGTCCAAAATCGCCCATAAAATCAAAGCTGCAAGACTCGCTCCTGCTACTTGAGAGAGGATATAAGGAAATAATTCTTTGGCAGAAAATCTTCCGCCTGCAAAAAGCCCAAAGGAAACAGCCGGGTTGAAATGTCCGCCTGAGATGTGTCCGACCGCATACGCCATCGTTAAAACGGTTAAACCAAATGCTAAGGAAACTCCCAGCAATCCGATTCCGATGTCCGGAACGCCCGCAGCAAAAACTGCACTACCGCATCCACCGAACACCAACCAAAAAGTGCCGAAAAATTCAGCAAAGTACTTTTTCATTGTGTTTTTCATTTAAGTGATTAGACTGTAAAATTAAAAATTCTTATCGAATTAACAAATCTGAAAAAGAAAGAATAGTTGTAAATCCTTTTGATTTAAAGTAATCTTGAAATCCTTCCCTACCTGTTGCCAATATAAAATCACCCCCCCAAGCTCCTAAACTTTTTACGCTTCCTGTGTAATCAGGGAAAAGTAATTCTTTTACTTTTGGGAATTTCAATTTCGAAGCAATTAATTCTTCATGCAAATTCATCCATTTTTCGAATTCATATAAAGTTTTGGAATTTGCCATGTTATAGCAAATCTGGGAAATAGACTCAATCCATTCCGGATCTTTTGGTAATTCTGTATAATTTTGGGAAACGCTGATTTGGGTATCTTGTTTTTGATTCAGGTAAATAAAATAAAGTTGATTTATAAAATCCGGACGGAATTTAACCTCCTTTATCTTTCTTTCACCGTTTGACTGCTGATAAAAAATAGGAGTATCAATTCCTGCGCAAGCCACATCATATCCGCTGGTTTTAAAAGTAAGTTTATTTAATTCAAACGGATCTATATTTGCCCATTTTCCCAACAAATAAATCAAAGTAGAACTACTTCCAAGTCCCCAATCTTTTGGGAATTCCAATTGGGTTTTACAGTAAATATTTTGGGATTGTTGATGAAAAAAATTCGAATTTAATTTTTCAATTACCTGAAAAATATCCCATAATTTCGAAGAAAATTTCGCATTGGAAGTTTTAATAATTTCAAGTGTTTTCAAATCAAATTCGGCTGAAAACCATAAAGAACCATCCATCAAATACGCTTCCCAATTTAGTTTCGGATTCCCGATGGATACTGAATATTCTACTTCTAAAGTTTGCCCGACTTTCGTAGGAACCGCAAACGCCAAAGCGCCATCCAGCACAGCGTATTCACCAGCTAT
>CALLXZ010000144.1 GCA_937875605.1 uncultured Moheibacter sp. | reverse complement strand
CCATAAAAAATGAGCAGCAATACGAGCAAATGCTGGAAAGAGTTTACGAATTGATACAGAAAGAAATCAAACCTGATTCCATGGATTCTGACGAATTGGAGATTCTTTCTATTCTTATTAAGGAATTCGAAAATGAACATTATACGATTCCTCAACCCAATCCATTGGAAGCAATTAAATTTCGTTTGGATCAAATGAATTTATCGGAAAGCGAATTGACTAAAATTCTTGGAGCGCGTTCCCGTAAATCTGAAATCCTTTCGGGGAAGAGAAAGTTGAGTCTTGCGATGATTCGCAAACTAAACGAGAAATTAAATATCCCTGCGGAGGTTTTGATTCAGGAGTATTGATTGTAATTTAATAGAAAGCATTTGTTAAAATTAATAAGGATGAAGAAAAATATTTTGTTATTGATTCTATTTTTAAATTTCAGTTGTAATTCATCTAATTTTGAGAGTGAATTAAGTAATCTTTTGAGTAAAGATGGTGGTTATTGGGATTTTGAATGGGCAAGAGAAGATGCCGATCAACATGGTTTTACATTTAGGTTTGAGAAAAATGGTCAGCTGACCAAATACTCATTTAACAAATCTAAAAATGAAAGAAGATTATTCTCAGATTATCCTTCTTCCGAAATTGATGATATTTGGAAATGGAGAGTAAATAATGATTCATCTTTAGTATTATTAGGAGATACATTAAAAATTAAGCGTATTTCTAAAGACACCATTGTTTTTTCTGATAAACTATCAAGTAATGAATTATTGATTAGAGTAAAAGGAGATTTGAATATAAAGTAAGCTTACTCTTTAAACATAATATCTTACCAAAAATATTTATTTAAGTAATGATTGTTAAAAACATCTGAAAATCAATTAGATATAGGTAAATAATATTTCATTAAAAATCGCTTTAAAACATTCTCTAAAAAATACTTACAGAAAATTTGCACTGAATAAAATAATTCCTATTTTTGCACACTCTTTTTTAGGGGAGGATTGTGCCTATTTCACAGATAGTTAACTTGAAACCCTATTAAACAGAAGAATTAATAATTAATAAAAAGTAAAAAATGTCAGGAATCATTGGAAAGAAAATTGCCATGACGAGTTTGTTTGATGCAAACGGAAAGAACATTCCGTGTACCATCATCCAAGCCGGTCCCTGCGTCGTAACACAGGTCAGAACCGAAGACAAAGACGGATACAAATCCGTTCAGTTAGGTTTCGATGACGCAAAAGAGAAGAACACTTCCGCTGCTTTGAAAGGTCATTTCAAAAAAGCTGGAACGACACCAAAAAGAAAATTGGTGGAATTTTATGGAGCCTTTGTAGATGGCTTGGAATTAGGAAAAGAAGTAACGGTTGAGATCTTCAAAGAAGGTGAATACGTTGATATCACTGGAGTTTCAAAAGGTAAAGGATTTCAAGGGGTTGTAAAACGCCATGGATTTGGCGGGGTTGGACAAGCGACACATGGTCAGCACAACCGTTTGAGAGCTCCGGGATCTATCGGTGCAGGATCTGATCCATCACGCGTTTTCAAAGGAATGCGTATGGCGGGTAGAATGGGAGGTGAAAACGTTACTGTTCAGAATTTGAATGTAGTTAAAATAGACAAAGAAGAAAACCTTTTGATCGTGAAAGGTGCAATTCCAGGTCCTAAAAATTCATACGTAATTATCAGAAAATGGAATTAACAGTACTAAATATACAAGGCAAGGAAACTTCAAAGAAAGTTTCTTTGGACGATTCAATTTTTGGAATCGAGCCAAGTGAGCATACTGTTTATTTGGAAGTGAAACAATACTTGGCAGCTCAGCGTCAAGGAACACATAAAGCGAAGGAGCGTGCAGAGATTGCAAAATCTACACGTAAAATCAAGAAACAAAAAGGTACAGGTACTGCCCGTGCCGGTTCTGCTAAATCTCCGGTTTTCAGAGGAGGAGGTAGAGTATTTGGTCCAAGACCAAGAAGCTATGATTTCAAATTGAACAAAGCACAAAAAAGATTAGCAAAGAAATCGGTTTTGAGCCAGAAATTGAAAGATAATGAAATCAAAGTTTTGGAAGATTTCAATTTTGAAGCACCAAAAACTAAAAGCTTCATCGAAGTTTTGAAAGCTTTAGGTTTGGATACGAAAAAAACATTGTTTGTGTTAGGAGAAGGAAATAACAATGTTTATTTATCTTCCCGTAATTTACAAAAAACCAAAGTGGTTAATAATTCAGAATTGAATGTATATGATTTGATCAATGCATCTGAAGTTGTTTTCCTTGAAGGTTCTTTGGATAAAGTTCAAGATAATTTAAGAAAATAAAACGAAAAAGATATGTCAGTTTTAATAAGACCCGTAATCTCAGAAAAGGCAACAAACTCAAATGAAGTATTGAGCCAATATTCGTTTTATGTAAATCCGAAAGCCAATAAATTGCAAATCAAAGATGCGATTGAAAAAGCATACGGAGTAACTGTTACAAAAGTGAGCACCATGATTTCAGCTCCAAAAGTGAAATCCCGTTATACAAAAACAGGAGTTCAGGTAGGAAAAACAAACAAGCTGAAAAAAGCGATCATTCACGTAGCAGAAGGACAAGAAATAGATTTGTTTAGTTAATAAATGTAAAATTGTAAGAAGAATAGAGTAGCGAGTGATCATTTGAGCGAAGCAAAAAATAAAACTTTAAACTTTAAACTTTGAACTTTAAATTTTAGTAAATGTCAGTTAGAAAATTAAAACCTATCACTCCCGGTCAACGTTTCAGAATTGTAAATAATTTTGATAATGTTGAATCAGTGAAACCGGAGAAATCTCTTACGGTTGGTAAAAAAAGAAGCGGCGGTCGTAACCATTCGGGTAAAATGACCATGCGCTACATAGGGGGTGGACACAAGCAAAGCTATCGTATAGTTGACTTCAAAAGAGAAAAAGAAGGTGTTGCAACTGTGGATTCTATTCAGTATGATCCAAACAGAACTGCATTCATCGCTTTGATCGTTTATGGAGATGGCGAAAAACGATATGTGATTGCTCAAAATGGATTGAAAAAAGGTCAAACTATTGAATCGGGTGACAACGTTGCCCCGGAAGTAGGAAACACAATGAAATTGAAAAACATCCCATTGGGTACTGTTATTTCATGTATTGAGTTACGACCTGGTCAGGGAGCTTTAATGGCAAGAAGTGCTGGATCTTATGCTCAGTTAGTAGCAAGAGATGGAAAGTACGCTACTGTTAAACTTCCAAGTGGAGAAAGCCGTATGATTTTAACGGAATGTAAAGCAACTATCGGAGTGGGGTCTAACTCAGATCATCAATTAGAAGTATCCGGTAAAGCAGGTAGAAGCAGATGGAAAGGACGTCGTCCTCGTACGAGACCTATGGTTATGAACCCGGTAGATCACCCGATGGGTGGTGGTGAAGGTCGTGCGACCGGAGGTATTCCTCGTTCTAGAAATGGTATGCCTTCAAAAGGTTACAAAACCAGATCGAAGAAAAAGGCATCTAACAAATATATTGTTGAAAGAAGAAAGAAATAATCTATGGCACGTTCATTAAAGAAAGGACCTTTTATCCATTATAAATTAGACATAAAAGTTCAGGCAAACGTTGAATCAGGAAAGAAAAACGTGATCAAAACTTGGTCAAGAGCTTCCATGATTTCGCCGGACTTCGTAGGACAGACAATCGCGGTTCATAACGGGAAACAATTTATCCCGGTATATGTAACTGAAAACATGGTAGGACATAAATTGGGCGAATTTGCTCCAACTCGTACATTTAGAGGGCACGCAGGTGCAAAAAACAAAGGTAAAAAATAAGTAGGCGATGGGATCTAGAAAAAGAATCAGCAATGAAAAAATTCAGGAAGCTAACAAAAGTATAGCTTTCGCGAAATTGAACAATTGTCCTACTTCACCTCGTAAAATGAGATTGGTAGCAGACATCATCCGTGGAGTAGAAGTTCAAAAAGCTTTAGCCATTTTGAAATATTCAAAACAGCATGCTTCTGACCGTTTGGAGAAATTAGTATTGAGCGCAATTGCAAACTGGCAAGCTAAAAACGAAGATGCTGACATAGAGGAAGCAGGTTTGTTTGTAAAAACGATCAACGTTGACAGCGCACGTCAATTAAAAAGAATCCGTACGGCTCCTCAAGGTAGAGCGCACAGAATCAGAAAACGTTCCAATCACGTAACAATCGTTTTGGGAACAAAAGAAGATAAAGTTAAAGCAGAAGATAAGAAATAATATGGGACAGAAGACTAATCCAATCGGAAATCGTTTAGAGATCATCAGAGGATGGGACTCAAACTGGTACGGAGGAAAAGACTACGGTGATAAAATTGCAGAAGATGCAAAAATCCGTGAGTATTTGAAAGCACGTCTTTCAAAAGCGGGTGTATCTCGAATTTACATCGAACGTACTTTGAAACTGATTACCGTAACCGTTACGACAGCTCGTCCCGGAATTATTATCGGAAAAGGCGGACAGGAAGTTGATAAATTAAAAGAAGAGTTGAAAAAAATCACCGGAAAGGAGGTTCAGATCAACATCTTTGAAATCAAACGTCCTGAGTTAGACGCAGTACTAGTAGCAGACAGCATCGCACGTCAGATTGAAAATCGTATTTCGTACAGAAGAGCGATCAAAATGGCAATTGCAGCAGCTATGAGAATGAATGCAGAAGGAATTAAAGTTCAGATTTCCGGGCGTTTGAACGGTGCAGAGATGGCACGTTCAGAAAGCTACAAAGAAGGACGTATTCCTTTGTCAACTTTCAGAGCAGATATAGATTACCACATCGGAGAAGCTCATACTACCTACGGTCGTATGGGGATCAAAGTTTGGATCATGAAAGGAGAAGTATATGGTAAACGTGAGTTGTCTCCATTAGTTGGTTTGCAGAAAAAGCAAGGCGGCGGAAAAAAGAAGCCGGAAGGTGGAAGAGGTGGAGATAGAGATCGTAAAAGACAACCACGTTAATTTAGTTTAACTGATTAAAGATTAAAAGAAATGTTATCACCGAAAAGAACGAAATTTAGAAAAACCCAGAAGGGCAAAATGAAAGGAAACACCAAAAGAGGTGCAGAACTTGCCTATGGGACATTCGGTATCAAATCGTTAGACGAAGCATTCATCACTGCACGTCAGATAGAAGCGGCCCGTATTGCTGCAACACGTTTTATGAAACGTGAGGGGCAATTATGGATTAAGATATTTCCGGATAAACCAATTACCAAAAAACCTGCAGAGGTTCGTATGGGTAAAGGTAAAGGTGCACCTGAATACTGGGTAGCTCCTGTACAACCAGGAAGAATTATTTTTGAAATAGGAGGGGTACCTCAGGAAGTAGCAGTTGAAGCATTGCGTTTAGCAGCTCAGAAACTTCCGGTAAAGACAAAGTTAATCATAGCCAGAGATTACGCGGCATAATTTAAAAGTTTGTTATTATGAAAATATCAGATATCAAAGAAATGAGCATAGAAGACATCAAAGTTCAAATTGAAAATGAAAAAGCTAACTATGCTAAATTGAAAGTAAGCCACAAAGTGTCTCAGCTAGAAAGTCCTTTGTCTATACGTGCATCTCGCAAAACTATCGCGAGATTGTCAACCGTGTTGAACCAAAAATTAGCTCAACAGTAAAAACTGTCTCAAGATGGAAGAAAGAAATTTAAGAAAAGAAAGAATAGGTATAGTTTCCAGTAATAAAATGGAAAAGACCATCGTAGTTTCTGAAACGTACAAACAAAAACACCCGTTTTATGGTAAGTTCGTGAAGAAAACGAAGAAGTACACGGCACACGATGAACAAAACGAGTGCAACGAGGGCGATACAGTTCGCATCATGGAGACCCGACCGTTGAGCAAAAACAAACGTTGGAGATTAGTAGAAATCATAGAAAGAGCTAAGTAATATGTTACAGCAAGAATCAAGATTAAAAGTAGCAGATAACACAGGGGCTCGTGAAGCCTTGGTTATCCGTGTATTGGGTGGTACCAAAAGACGTTATGCTTCTGTAGGAGATAAAATCGTAGTTGCGATCAAAGAAGCAACTCCGGCAGGAAACGCGAAAAAAGGAACCGTTTCCAAAGCAGTAGTAGTTCGTACCAAAAAAGAGGTAAGAAGAAAGGATGGATCATACATCCGATTTGATGATAATGC